>JAQUQV010000022.1 GCA_028715905.1 Kiritimatiellia bacterium | reverse complement strand
TTCCCGGCCCCATTTCCGGTAGGCCTCCTCCACCGGCATGATCGCGTCCTCAAACGAGTGTTTTCCGTCGTAACGCATGTCATTGATAATGTCTCCCATGATTTCATCGGCCTTGCCGCAGGAATGCTGTTTCAAACAAAAAGGCGGAGCCGTAAACGGTGGCATAGTCGTAGCCGGCCGCGGCAAAGGCGGCGATGAGCATCCGGCCACGCGGGAGCTGGTCCGGATCGGCGCTGTAAGCCGGTCCGGCCAATCTTTTATGAAGGCGTTCGTTCAAAAAAAAATCAAACAGCGTCGGGCGGTCAGGCAGTTCCCGGCGTAATACGGCGAGAAGATTTTTAAAATTCGGCTCTCTGGTCATACAGGCCATCCTTTCCAATGAATTTCCCATACGTTAATGCGGACGATGTTGGCCGTGAAAAACCGGCCCGCGTTGTCCTGCAAAAGCGGTCCGGAGCCGACGATCCGATGAGCTTTCCCTGCGCCGGACAATGGATGGGCCGATCCGTTTTGCGGCAGACCGGCGCGCCTGGCGGCTCGCCTGCCATTCCTCCCATGTCCATGCAATTTTGAGTTTATTTTTTGAGTTCATCAAGCACTTCTTTGCGCAGCTGGTTGGTTTCTTTCAAAACATCAAAAGAGGGACAAGCCGCCAATCTTTTTACTTCGTTCCAATCAACAGGAGTAATTTTTTGCTGGCAGACAGCCATGATTTTTTTTGCAATATTGCGGGCTTCCGGGTCAGGCCTTGGATAGAAAGCCATAAGAACCCGTTCCACCAGGATGAGTTCCGCGGGAACGATGCTGATCATTCCGTAAGGCGTTTCAATTGTGCGGCATGGAGTGATCGCCTCATTTTCCAGCAATCCCAGAAGATCAATGTACAATCCGGCCACTTTCCAACTGCGTGGTCCGCCACTCCCGCCCAATCGGCCGATCACGTTTTGTGCTGTTCGCAATGGAATGGGGTCAAGATTGCGCCGGCACATGTCAATGTCTCCGGACATATAAGCGCCTTCCGTGTAAAATTCCACCGCCGAACCACCCACAACCACAAGCTCCCATCCTACCTCACGAAAAAGACGCGTAATCAACCCCGCCAATTTCAAAGCTTTTGAGAGCAAATCCGATGTTGCCAGAATATCGTTGATTTCAGGAACAATATCTTTTTTCATGATATTTTACGCCTTCGTAATGTTCTTGGATAACCTGCTCTCACCTGCCCGGCGCGGGCCAGCGCAAACGCCTCCACGCTCTGCACCTCAACAAACCCCTGGGAACTGACCGGATTCAAGCCGGCTGACTCCTCCATGGAGGAATCGGCCGGATTATAAAGCGATCCCGGGCAATTGACAAGCTTCTGAAAATAAATATTGCCCTTATAAAGCCCGACTTCCACCGCGGCCGACGCCGGGCGCGCCAGTTCCTTGACCGCCTGCATGGCCGCGGTTGTAACCGGATCAAAATAACGCCCGTCGTATATCTGGTCGGCCAGCAGCGCCGACAATTGCCGGAAGAGCCGGCCGGCGCGCCGTTCCAGCACAGCCTGATAAACGAATTCCAGACAGCGCCCCAAAAGCTCCATGCCGGGCGCCTCGTAGACCCCCCTGCTTTTTGTGCTGATAATCCGGTTTTCCAGGGCGTGTTTAAGTCCCATCCCGTTGCGCCCTCCGATTTTGTTGGCAAGCCGCATGGCGGCCAGCGGATTGACTTTTTTTCCGTTGATTTTAACAACGCGGCCGGACTTGAAAACCGCCGTGAATTTCTCAATTGTGTCCGGGGCATCGTGCGGCCAGACGCCCATGGTCGGCCTGACAATCGTGCCGGGCGTCTGCAGGCTTTCCAGGTCTTCGGCCTCGTGCGAAAGTCCGGCCAGGTTGGCATCGGTTGAATATCTCTTTTTTCCGCCGGGAAAACATTTTATTCCATGCGCGCGCAGATAATCCGCCATTTGTTTTCTTCCCGGGAATTCAGCCAGCAGTCCGGGATCGCGCCAGGGGGCATAGACTTTCATGCGGGGCGCGAGCACATTGACGTAGCGCTCAAAGCGCACCTGGTCGTTGCCGCGGCCGGTCGCGCCGTGGGCCAGGACAGCGCAGCCGCGTTTGCTCATCTCCGGCAAAAGGCCGCGCACCGTTACCGCGCGCGCGATGCCGGTCGTATTCCAGTAGCCGCCGTCGTATTTTGCCTGGGCCAGGAGCGTCTGGAAACAGGCTTCGGCCATTTCGTCCTTCAGATCAACAATCACGGTATCCACGCCGCATTCCGCCATTCTTTTGCGGACCAGGCGGATATCGGTTTCGTCGGGCTGGCCGAGGTCGGCCGTAAAGCAAAGAACTTTAACCCCCATTTCAGTCAGTTTCAGGGCAATGGTCCGGCTGTCCAGTCCTCCGGAAACGCAGACGCCGACCTTTTTGCCGGCCAGATCCTTGATGGTCATTTACGATTCCCCTTCCATAAATGTTTTCTTTATATTGTTGCAGGTAAGATCTTTAATCATGTTTTCATCAAGCCCCCAGAGGGGCAGAACGTTGTCAACCAGGTCGCCGTAAAGACAAAGGGAAGGATAACCGGAAAGATATGGCGGGTAAAGCTTTTCGCTGAGCGGATGCGGGGCGTGGTCGGTCTCAATCCAGTCTATATCGCCGGCCTTGAGCGCCCGGCGCAGGGCGATGCAATCGGACAGCTCGCGCAGGGGGGGATTGACCTTGTACAACAGCCCTTCCCTGTTATTCATGCGGGTATTGTCCCAGAGAAGATGGTGCGGGGTAACCCCGCAGGTGATTTTTATTTCCGCCCGCACCGCTTTAATAAGTGCGACCGAAGCGGCCGCGGAAACATGGCAGATGTGCAGTCCCCCCCGAAAGCCGGCGGCGCGCGCGAAATTGATTTGGTCTTCAACGGAAAGGGTTTCGGCCTCCGGAGGGCGGCAACGGCAGTGACTGGCCGGATGCCGGGGGTCAAAAACATTCCGGCACATGCTTTCCTTTTCACAATGCACGGCCAGAACCCCCTCGTAACCAAGACCGGCCAGAATGACATATATTTTCCTCTGCAGTTCTTCCGAGCAGATTCCGAGCTCACCCACCGACCGGCCGGCGTACATTTTCAGGCCGACGGCCTGTTTGCATTTCTTTGTCAGGGCAACGGCTTCCGCCAGCTGGTTTTCATCGGCGGTCGCCCCCAGGAAAACGCGGTAACGGGACACATCGCCTTCCGGCACGAGCGCCAGCCGTTTTTCAAGATCGGCGGTTCTTAAAACCGGCGGATCGGCGTTGGGCATGTCAAAAACAACGTCAATGCCCTGCCGGTCGCAGAGCCGGAAAACGTGTTCAATGGTTTCCTTGTAGCTTTGCCGTCCGTCGCGGCAATGGACATGGGGATCAATGCGCATGATAATTACTTAAATTATCGCTTTCAGTTTACCGCTAATCTCAACATAAGTCCGCATAATTTTCAAGGCCTTATCACGGGTTGAATTTTCGCTGTAAAATTTCCTGAAATATTCCGGATTATTCAGCAAGGCGTTGATTGCCCATTTTCTGCGGTCTTGCATCCTGGCAACCAGCTGATCGTGCAGACTTCCGGAAATGACGTTTTCCTGAAGAATAATATCCCAGGCGTTTTTATCCAGTGGCACCACGTTGAAAGAAGGAAGGCCCATTTCAAGGAACAGGTCGTGCCCGTCCTCCAGCCGGTCAACAAAAGAAAACACCCCGGCGAGCGCGCCGCCGGCTTTTTCAATGGCCGGCTTCCAGCAATCGCGCACCGACGAACCTTCATTGTTCAGGTCCGCCACGTGCACCACTTTCTTTCCGCCCAGAGCCGCGCCGATGAGCCGGCCGTCCTTGTAAATCTTGGCATGCGGTTTTTCCAGCAGGACCGCGGCCGGATTGGAAAAATCCCAGTCACGGCTCTCGCCGCCGGAAATAACGTCAAAAGCGCCGGCCTCCGACCGGATTAATTCCGCCAGCGAACGCGCCGCGTGCGCGTAGGCCCGGCCGTCGCTTTCAATACAGACGCTCTGGAGGTAATACGCCCCGACCTGGCCGGAGGTGTAGGGAAACCAGGGCGTTTCGCGGTCAATGAACCGAAAAGCACCGGCGCGGACAAGATGGCGCAGGTTTGTTTCCTGCAAAACTTTTTTCTCTTCCGGATTCACCCGTGTTTCTCCGCCGCAGCCATTGTTATTTCCGCCTTGCGCGCCGCCAGCCGCCGCAGAATCTCGCGGTCATGAGCGCTAACATTAATAATTTCCAAAGGCATTGCCGTAACACTCCGTTGTTAACAGGCATTTTTTTACCCCTCAATCAGGGGTTTGTCCAGTCAATTCGTCATGTCTGTTCAGATGTTCCGTGTGCCGCCGTAAATGCCGGGCAAGGGCTGAGAGGTAATAAAAAAAACGAGGGGACAGTTGAAAAATCCAGCTGAAAAATCATTGACAAATTGAAATAAAAAAAACATGATATTCCCGCAGTTGCAATCATGATTTATGTATGAAAACAACAATTATTCAGGACAAAAGAGCGGCCAGATTGCTGCGGGCCGGAGCGCGCAGAAAACAAATGGCGGCGCATCGCGCCAATAATTTTGGCGAGGCGGAAGAGTGGGATTTTGCATATTGGCAGTCAAAAACACCGCAGGATCGGCTTTCCGCGCTGGCCGCCATTCACGCAGACGTGGAAAAGGTGAAACAAGCCAGACATATTCATGAACAGCATCGCAGATTTTGAAGATATGCTTGCGTTTTTAAGCGACCATCGCGTCCGCTATCTTATTATTGGAGGGTTGGCATTCACCTTTCACGCAAAACCGCGATACACAAAGGACATGGATTTGTGGGTGGATGGAACGAAAGAAAATATCACCCGCGCCAACCATGCACTGGCAGAGTTTGGCAGTCCCGTACTGCTGGATTTCAACAATCCGACACAGGTAGTCCAAATCGGCATTGCGCCCAACCGCATCGATATTATTGTGAACGTGGAATTCATCAAATTTAAAGAGGCGTGGAAAAAACGAATAAAAGCTCCATACGGCAAAAGCAAGGCATTCTGGATTGATCTTGAGTCGCTATGGCGGATCAAAAGCGCAATTAAACATCCGCGCCATCAGGATGACGCCCGCGTGTTGCGCCGGGTTTTGGAAGGAAAAAACAAAAAAAGAAAAACATAAGGCGGCAGTGCCGCCATCCAAAACTTTCCCGGCAGGCGCTCCGCCGGTCTTGTTTAAGGTTTAAACTTCTACGCAAAAGTGTATCATGTCTTCACGGAACGGCTTAATGACAACAATTCCGGCGCGAATGGTTTTCTCCCTGCTGATCTTTTTAACCGTATCCCCTGCGTTAGCCTTCCGGGCTGACGACGAACATTTACGGAAAAAATCCGCCGCCGCGCCTTACGCCGCTTCACAAACCGCGCCCCTCAAAACGCCCTCCGCCGGCCAGAAGGCGGCGCTGGAAAATCTCGGCGCCGCGGCGGTGGCATGGGACGCGAAAACCGGCGCGCCGGCCTCCATCCGCGGCAAAGACCTTTCCGCTCCCGCCGGGGGCAAAAACATTTCCCCGCTCCCGACAAATGATTTCGCCGCCGCCCTGGCCGTCATGGAAAATCTCTCAAAATCTTACCGCCTGCGCGACGCAGGCCGCGAGTTTTCCCTCCTTAAAATTGAGCGCGACGCGCTCGGCTTCCGCCATGTGCGGCTGGAACAGATGCATCTGGGATTGAAAGTGGTCGGCGGAGGGGTTGTTGTTCACTTCAACGAATCCGGGCGGCCTTACCAGGTCAACGGACGTTACATCCCCGGCATTGACCTTGCGCCGGAAAAAACGATTGACGAAAAAGCGGCGGTTGCGGCGGCGCAGAAAGACCTTGTTGAAAAAGGCAAACTCGCCGGCGCATTAAAGGGCGAGATTGAGCTGGTCGTCTACGCAAGAAATGCCGCCCCGGTCCTGGCCTACGAGCTCCGGCTTGTTTACCGGGATAACAGGGCCGGTTTCGGAAACTGGAGATATTGGGTCAACGCGCGGGACGGCGCTATTTTAAACTGCTATAACGACGTGCGCAAAAGCACCGTTCCCGCGGCGGAACGCTCCAAATACGCCGTAACAATATCCGGAACGCTCCTCGCCGGCGAAGGGAGCGCGGAGGTCAGCCTCACCGGCGACAAAGTCAGCGCATATTATTACCTCTATTCTCCGGGCAACCTCTGGCGGATATACGATTACCCTGAGAACACAACCGCCCGCAATAACTCGGCGGACTGGCCGGACACTATATACGGCCGGACCGAAATCTCGGCCGCCCGCAATTTCAACACTATTCAAGCCTATTATTTCCAGGTTCACGCGCGCCACAGTTATGATAATTCCTACGCCCCGGCCCTGGCCAACGTGCGCGTTGAAGGCGATACCGACAACGCATTCTGGGACCCGGACGCGCAGGCTTTTTACTTTTATCCCGGCAGTTATTTCGCCGATCTGACGGTGCTGGACGTCTGCGCCCATGAATTCACCCACGCCGTAACCGAGCATACCGCGGACTTGATCTATCAAAACGAGTCGGGCGCCCTCAATGAATCATTTTCCGATATTTTCGCCGCCGGTATTGAATTCGCCAGCCAGCCGGACGGACGGAGCTCCTATCCCGAAAGAACCGCCGGTTATGCCGACTGGTTGATCGGCGAAGACTGCACCTACCCTTACTCCACGGCCCTGCGCGACATGCGCAATCCGCGGCGCTATCAAGACCCGAGCCGGTACCACGGCAGCTACTGGTACTACGGCAGCGGCGACAACGGCGGCGTCCATTACAACTGCGGCGTCCAGAACCATTTCTTTTACCTGCTCGCCGAGGGCGGCAGCGGCAATAACGACGGCGCCAGTTATGATTTCACCGGCATCGGGATTACAAACGCGATCTTGGTCGCCTACCGCGCTCTCGCAAATTACTGCACGCCCGACACCGACTACGCCGCCGCGCGAATTTACTGGATTTCGGCGGCGGCGGACTTGGATTCCGCCTGGACCGGCGCGGTTGCGGCGGCCTGGGCGGCGGTCGGCGTGAAAGAAGAAGGCCCGTCCCCCGCCCCATCTTACGACCTGCTCCGGCTGGGATTGAATAACGATTTTGACCATGACGGCCGGGCCGATTATGCGCTTTACAATTTTCAAACAGGCCAATGGCGCGCGGACTCATCGGGCGCCGCCCGCCGCACGATTGCCGCCGGCGAACAATTCGGCGGTTATGATTACCTGCCCATACCCGGAGACTATGACGGCGACGGCCTGGCGGACGCGGCGCTCTATTCGCAGGCAACGGGATGGTGGATGATTCATTATCTCGGCACCGGACGAACGGACATATTTCAGGCCGGCGGAAACGATCTCATTCCCGCCCCGGGCGACTACGATGGCGACGGCGCAACCGATTTGGCGCTTTATAATTCCAGAACCGGCGCCTGGCACGCCTGGAGCTCCTCAAACCAGACCTGGCTGGCCAACGGCGGTATTTTCGGCGGCTACGGCTATGTGCCCGCGCCGGGCGATTATAACGGCGGCGGCCAATCCGACGCGGTCATTTATTCCAACGACATGGCCTTATGGCAGCTTTTTTACCTGGAGACCGGCCGGATAGAATATTGCGATTTCAGCGAGGTGTTCGGCGCCGACCGCCGCCACGTCCCCGCCCCGGGCGACTACGACGGCGACGGCATAACCGATTTCGGCCTCTATGATTATCATTCCGGCGGCTGGTATGTGTGGTCGCGCGTGAATGAATGGCTCCTTGTTCCCGATTACCGCTTTGCCGATTACGACGGATATTACTACCGCCCCGTGGCCGGCGACTACGACGGCGACGGCATTTCCGACCTGGCCGTTTATTCGCCCTATTACGGCGACTGGCATATTTATTATATGGGCCCGGATACAACCGAGCATCTGACCGATTTCGGCGGCGAACAATATGTGCCCATAACTTACTGGGCGCTCTACGGGAAAATGTGAAGAAACGGCGGAAAACACAATGCGCGTTTCGGAAAAAATTGAAAAGCTGAAAAAGCAATGGGGCGGACGGCTTTGCATCCTGGGACACTATTACCAGCGGGATGAAGTTTTAAGACACGCCGATTTCACCGGCGATTCGCTGGAGCTGGCCCGCCGCGCGGCCGCGGCCGGCCAGGCAGAAAAAATAGTTTTTTGCGGCGTGCATTTCATGGCCGAATCGGCCTGTATTCTCGCCGGAGAGCGCCAGGCGGTCTATATGCCCGACCCGGCGGCGGGCTGTCCCATGGCCGACATGGCGCCTTTACGCGAGGTCCTGCCGGCATGGACCGAACTTAATTCAGCCGGAGGCGGATGGTCGCCGGTCGCCTATGTCAACAGCAGCGCGGCCGTCAAGGCTTTCTGCGGCGAACACGACGCCGCCACCTGCACTTCCGGCAACGCGAAAGAAGTGTTCCGGTTTTTCCTTGAGCAAAACAAGCGGATTTTGTTTCTTCCGGACGAGCACCTGGGCGCGAACACCGCGCACGACCTCGGGTTGCCCGATGAAAAAACCGCAATTTATAACCCGAGCCTGCCGGGCGGCGGGATGCTTCCCGGCCAGGCCGAAAAAGCGCAAATCGCGCTCTGGAAGGGATATTGCCATGTGCACATGTTTGCGGTTGATGACGTTCGGAAAGCCCGCGCGGAGCATCCGCTGGCAAAAATCATCGTGCACCCCGAAACGCCGAAAGAAGTCCTGCGGCTGGCCGACGCCCACGGTTCAACCTCGCAAATCATTAAATACGTTGAAAACGCCCCGTCGGGAGCAACCATTATTGTCGGCACCGAAATCAACCTGGTGAAAAGACTGGCGGCGCTGCATAAAGACAGGGTCGCCGTCTATCCCCTGCGCGCCTCCCTCTGCCGCAACATGGCCCTGATTACCGAGGAAAAACTGCTGAAAACAATGGAAACATGGCCGGAGGAAAATGTAATCCGAGTTGAGCCGGGCATCATGGCCAACGCGGCACGGGCGCTGAAACGGATGCTGGAAATATCATAAAGGCAGAATGCAGAATTATCAAGGCTTACCTGCTCTGCCGCAGCATCTGAATGTTTCTGTATTCTACATTCTGCATTTTTTATAATGCCTGGAAATCTGTTCAAACTGCGCGCACGTTACAAGCCTTCCGGCGACCAGCCCGGGGCGATCGCATCGCTGTTTGCCGGACTGAAGGCCGGCAAAAGATTCCAGACCCTGGAAGGCGTAACCGGCTCGGGCAAGACTTTCACGATCGCCAACACAATCGCTTCCTTTTCCAGGCCGGCGCTGGTCATCTCCCACAACAAAACCCTGGCCGCCCAGCTCTTCCATGAATTGAAAAATTATTTCCCGGACAACGCCGTTGAATATTTCATAAGCTATTACGATTATTACCAGCCCGAGGCCTACATTCCGCAGACCGACACCTACATTGAAAAGGACGCGGCCATCAATGAGGAAATTGAACGCCTGCGCCTTTCCGCCACCAATTCCCTGATCAGCCGCGACGACGTCATTATCGTTGCTTCCGTCTCCTGCATCTACGGCCTGGGCTCGCCCGAGGACTACCGCGCCATGCTTGTGGAGGCCAAGAGAGGCGAAAAGATTGAGCGCGACGATCTTATGCGCCGCCTCGTGGACATCCGCTACACCCGCAACGACTACGAGCCTCTGCCGGGCGTTTTCCGCGCCCGGGGCGACACGCTTGACGTTTTTCCATCCTATTCGCAATCCGGCATCCGGATTGAATTTTCCGGCGATGAAATTGACCGCATCCGCCGCTTTGACCCGGTCAGCGGCAAAACCAGCGGGGAACTTGAGGCGCTCGTGATTTCACCCGCCAAGCATTTCGTCATGCCCCCGGACGCCGTGGCGCCCGCCATTGCGCGCATCACGGCCGAACTTGAGGAACAAATCCGCGTCCTGGAAGCAAACAAAAAACTGCTGGAGGCCCAGCGCCTTAAAATGCGCACGATGTATGACGTGGAAATGCTGCAAACCGCGGGGTATTGCTCCGGCGTTGAAAATTATTCCCGGCATTTGAGCGGGCGCGCGGCGGGCGAACCGCCGGCCACCCTGATTGATTACATCCGCGGGGAATTTCTCACCGTTATTGACGAATCGCACGCCACCCTGCCGCAACTGCGCGGCATGTACAACGGCGACCAGGCGCGCAAGAACGTCCTGATTGAACACGGATTCCGCCTGCCCTCGGCGCGCGACAACCGCCCCCTCAATTTTGATGAATTTTTGACAAAAACCGGCCCGATCATCTTCATGACCGCTACGCCCGGTCCCTACGAGCGCCAGATCTCGGATGGAACAATCCCGCAAATCATCCGCCCCACCGGACTGGTGGACCCGCCCGTATCGGTGCGGCCGTTGAAGGGCCAGATTGACGACTTGATGAGTGAAATCCAGGGCCGCGCCGCAAAAAAAGAGCGCGTGCTGGTAACCACCATGACCAAGAAAACGGCCGAGGATTTGAGCTCCTATCTCCAGGAAGCGGGACTGCGGGTAACTTATCTGCATGCTGATATTGACGCCATTGAAAGGGTGGAAATACTGCGCGGCCTGCGCAAAGGAGATTTTGACTGCTTGATCGGCATAAACCTTCTGCGCGAAGGGCTTGATCTGCCGGAAGTGTCGCTGGTCGCCATTCTGGACGCCGACAAGGAAGGTTTTTTGCGCTCGGAAACGGCGCTGATCCAGACCGCCGGCCGGGCGGCGCGCCATATTTCCGGCACGGTGATCCTCTACGCTGATGAAATAACCGGATCCATGCAGCGCGCCCTTGAAATCATGCAGAACCGCCGCCGCCAACAGGAGGCATACAACCGCCGGCACAAGATCACGCCAAAAAGCATTAAAAAGAGCATTCAGGAAAGCCTCGTAACCCGCGCGGAAAGCGCGGACATTGAACGGAAAGCCCTGGCCGGGACCGACGAGGAATACGACCGCCGCCTGGCCATGGCCGAAATTGAACGCGAAATGATGGCCGCCGCCGACGCGCTTGAGTTTGAAAGGGCGGCGGCGCTGCGCGACCAGCTCTTTGAACTGCGCGGGCGGCAAACAAAGCGGCGCGGCAAACAAAAGTCTTGAATATAACGGCGCAATAATCTAAATTTTGATTCTTCAAAAAGAAATGACGGATTATCACTGCACAATTAAAACCCACGGGTGTCGCCAGCTTGAAGTGGACCTGAAATATCCGCTCGTCAGGCACAGGGACAAGGCCTGTTTCCAGTTTGACTGTTATTTGTTCAATCCTTACCAACTGGCCATAACCGCCGGCCGGTACGGAGTCGCCGGTTTCTTCCGCGATCTGCGCTCCTACACCCGGTATACCGTGCCCGCCATTCCTCTGGACAAACTTATTGACCCGGCCTGCGAGGTCAGCCCCCTCTCCAGAATTTACAGAATGCTGTCCAATTCCGGCCTTGTTTCGGAACTGAATGAAAGGGCGGTTATTTATGAACTGAGGGTGCTGGCCAACGTGTATCACGCGCAACTCTCCGGTATCCTGCGCCTCCTCGGCCAGAAACTTGACAAGGCAAAAGACATTGAACAAGCCGCCGCTTACCTGGAATCGTCCCTGAATGAAATGGATTGTTTCCTGGAAAAATTCCGCCGCCTGCACCAGGAATTCCTTGACGCGCAGGTCAAAGATATGCTCCGGGAAGGACTCCTCTGGGCGGATGAAGCCATCAGCCTCCATACCGAAAAATTCAACTACCGCGCTTATCGCCTCCTGCTCGGGCGCCCGGGCATGGATGCCTGCCGCCAGACCCTTGAAAAAAGACTGGACCGGGAACAGCAATACCGGAAACAGCGCGGATACGCGGCCATCATTGACCCCGGCAATGAAACCGGCAACGAACTATTTGTCTACCGGGAAGGCCTTTTAAAAAAATGGTCCGAGGGCTGCCTTTACCTGAGCCGCCTGCCTTCCAGCATAGCGGCGCATGTCGCCCAGATCATGATGGGCACGGCGGCGGGCATCGCCATGGTGTTTGCGGTTATGGCGACCATCTTCGCCTCGCGCTGGTTTGTCGCGGAAAGTCTGCCGTGGGTCGTCCTGATTGTCCTGGGATATATCGCCAAGGACCGCATCAAGGACTCCCTGCGGGCGGCCCTGATTACCATGATCCCCTCGCTGATGGCGGACCAGATGGAAAACCTGATTGACCCGGCGCTGGATAAAAAAGTGGGTAACAACCGCGCGCGCGCGCGGTTTTGCCGGCCGGACCAGGTCCCGGAACTGGTAACACGCCTGCGCGATATCAGGGCGAACGTCTTCAAGGGCGTCATCCCTCCGGAAAACGTCCTCCATTATCACAAGGAAATCCGGTTTGACGCCGGCAAAATCCGCAATCACCACAAACGGCTGGAATCGCTGACGGAAATCATAAGGCTTAAAATGGACTACTGGTTCGCGAACATGGACGATCCCGCCAACCGGCTTTTCTGCGTGCAAAACGGAAAGATCGCCGCGGTAACGGCCAACCGCGTTTACCACGTGAACATGATCGTCTGCCTGACGGACCGCAACCATCCGGAACAGCGGCAGTCGTTCTTCCGCTACCGGCTGATCCTGACGCGGAACGGCATCCTGCGGATTGAAACGCTGGAGTCTTTCCCGGTAACCATTTAGCTATCCGCAGAAGAAATTTGACAGGATAACCCTGGCCACGTATTTTGCGTGGTAAAACTGCGGCTTGCCAAGCCAACGGCATGGCTGGACAGGCAGGATGATCCTGTTTATCATGACTTTGTTGGATTCTTTTGGGATTTTGATGGTTTTTTCGGACGTGGCCTGCTATCTTTGCTTCCATAAAAACCCTTTGAAAGTTTAAGATTGGTGAAGTGGACCGCTGGATCCAAAGCGGCAAGACCAAGTAAGATTTGGTAACACAAGATCATATTTCCTGACAAGAAGGCACATACATGATCGTTAACATGGAAAGAACTGCAGCCGAACAAGCGACGTCAGTGGCAAAGGCGCTCGTTGAAACCGCCCGGCACGGCGGCACGGAAGCGGATTTCCGCCGGGAGGCGGCGCGCATTCTTGAAGACGCCGGCCTTTCCGCCGGATTGACCATCGTTCCCCGCGACGAATTTTCCGTCGCCCGTGGCCGAGTGGACTCGGTCTATAACCGTCTTGTACTGGAGTACAAGCGGCCCGGTATCCTAAAAAACTCGAATCGAACGGCTGTCAATGTCCAGGTGATCCAACAAGTTAAGGACTATATCCTTGACGTGGCAAAACGCGAAAAGCGGGAGGCCCATCGTCTAGCCGGCGTTGCGACGGATGGTCATTTCTTCCTTTTTGTCCGGCGTGTCGGCGAAGGCTGGTCTGTTGACGAGCCGACCCCGGTCAACACAGCTTCAACCGAACGGTTCTTGCGTCTTCTGTTCTCGCTTTCAACCGGCGCGGCAATGGTACCGGAAAACCTCGTTAACGATTTTGGGCCTCAAAATATCCGGGCACAGAAGGCTGTGCGCGCCCTTTACACGGCCATGCACAGCACAAAACACCCACTCGTTGCAAAACTTTTTGAGCAGTGGCGGCAGTTCTTCAGCGAAGCAACGGACTACAAAGAATGGGCAGAGAGCATCGAATCAAAACCGGAGTTCAAGCGGTTCGTCGGCTCATTATGGACAAAAGAGCAGATCAGGCACCTCGACGCGGCCAAGGTTTTCTTCGTACTGCACACCTACTACGCCTTGCTGATCAAACTGGTCGCGTCACTCGCCGCCGCGCGTTTCGCGGGTGGCGAATCCGCTCCACTCTCCTCGCTCGCCGCAAAGAAGAACGACGATTTGCGGCAGGCGATGGCCGATCTTGAACGCGGTGGGCTATTCCGTGAATATGGCATCCGCAATTTCCTTGAAGGCGATTTCTTCGGCTGGTATCTGCCAGCATGGAACACCGAGATCGAAGAGGCGGTCAGCAGTTTGATCCAACGCCTTGCCGAGTACGACCCGGGCACGCTGGAACTTGCCCCGGAGAACGCCCGTGATTTGTTGAAGAAACTGTATCACTATCTCTTGCCACGCGAGATTCGGCACGACCTGGGCGAATACTACACCCCAGACTGGCTGGCCGAACGGTTATGTATTCAAACATTAGGACGCGATCTTGGCGATCCGACCAAACGCGTTCTTGACCCAGCATGCGGATCTGGCACGTTCCTTGTCATCCTGATCAAGTACATCCGGGAACGTACTGAAAAGAAGAAAATCCTGCCTGCTCAACTGCTCGACATGATCCTCAAAAACGTGGTTGGCATTGACTTGAACCCACTAGCCGTGATTGCCGCCCGAACCAACTATCTGCTTGCTCTGGGCGACTTGTTGAAAGGGCGAAAGGGTGACATTGACATTCCTGTTTATCAGGCCGACTCCGTTTTGACACCGTCGCAAGGCACGGACCTTTTTGACGACGGCGTTTTTTCTCTGAAAACATCTGTTGGCGTCTTCCGTGTCCCGGTAATATTTGCTTACCGCGAGCGGATGGACGCGCTCGCGGATGTGCTGGACGACGCAATAGAGTCCGGCGTCCATGCCGACGTGTTTCTTTTGCGCATTGAGAAAAAGGCTGAACTGACGGCAGACGAAGCAAAGGCAACGAAGGCCGAACTCACCGCCATGTTCAAACAACTCCAGGAACTCCACGACCAGGGACTGAACGGCGTTTGGGCGCGCATCATCAAGAATTCATTCGCCCCGGTTTTTCTCGAACGTTGTCATTTCGTCGTCGGCAATCCACCTTGGGTGAACTGGGAGAGCCTGCCGGAGGAGTATCGCTACAGTCTGATTCCTCTCTATGAGGACCACTACCACCTCTTCCAGCACAAAGGTCTGTCCGATAGGCATGGGAGTTCTAAAATCGATATCTCGTCGTTGATGACCTATGTTTGCGCGGACAAGCACCTCGTACGAAACGGCAAACTCGGTTTTATTATCACACAAGGCCTCCTAAAAACGTCCGACGCCGGCAGAGGGTTTCGTAAGTTCCTACTACCGGATGGAACCCCCATCGCCCCTACCGTTGCCGAGGACATGGTCACATTAAATCCGTTCGAGGGTGCTACAAACCGGACCGCTGTACTCATACTCACAAAAGGCAGGGCTGTTCATTACCCGATACCATATCAGTATTGGAAGAAGAAGGGAACAGGGCGTGGCGCGGGAATTGCGTTCGACACACCCTATGAGGAAGTAACAACGAACAAGATCACATCCAAGAACTGGTATGCCATGCCCGTTGATCCAAACGACAGCACATCTGCATGGATGACAGGCAGGAGGGCGGCACTCAACGCGACGCGGAAAGTGTTGGGTCCGTCAAAGTACGTGGCTCACGAGGGCGCCAACACGGGCGGGGCAAACGCTGTCTATTGGATCTCTGTCGTTGGGAAACGCCCGGACGGCAACTTGATGGTCTCCAATATCACCGAAGGCGCAAGACGACAGACTCCTTCTGTCCAAGCTGCAGTCGAGGCAGAATTGGTGTTTCCCCTCCTTCGGGGCAGGGATGTTCAACGATGGATTGCGAGTTGTGGTGCTGCGATTCTTGTCCCTCAGAATCCGAAGGACCCACGTTACGCCATCTCCGAGGAGATCATGCAAGCGCATTACCCGAAAGCGCATGCATATTTCAAGAGGTTCGAGGATGTGCTGTCGCAACGCAAGAGTGCGGTAATCAAGGGTCTTGCAAAGAAACAAGGTTTTTACTTTCTGTACAGTATCAAGGTGTACACACTTTCGAAGTACAAGGTAGTCTGGCGAGAACAGGCTGAAACACTAACGGCTGCCGTCGTTGGTCCGTTAGAGGGTCAATCGGTCATCCCGGACCACAAACTGATGATGGTCGATGTATTAACCAAGAACGAGGCGCACTACCTCTGCGCAGTCCTTAACTCACTACCGGTAAGGTTCGCAGTGGCAGCTTATGGAATGGAAATCCAGACCGGCGTTCACGTGCTCAAGCACATTGCGGTCCCGAAATACTCTGACATCGCGAAGGTACACATGCGATTGGTTGAACTTTCCCAGTCCGCCCACAAAACCGCCGCAAAGGGAAATGATGCGGATGTCCGGGAGATCGAGGCTGAGATCGACAAGACAGCGGCGAAGTTGTGGGGATTATCCGACGAAGATTTGACCGAAATCAAACGGTCTCTGGAGGAGATGTGAGCGCGCGGAATCCATTTACCGGACTGCGGCCCGCATTGGAGTTCATCTCCAAGGAAGCCAAGATCCTGCCGGCAACCGGACAGGCTATGGAAGACATGGTGCGCCCGGATCATGCCGAGGTCATTGACCGACTGCGCATGGGCGAGGATAGCTTCTTTGAAGTTCTGCTGGAAACGCCCAATACCAAACCTTACGTTGAATTGGTGCCGGTCTATCGTGCCGACAAACACATCCTGCGGTACTTCCTCGACGGTTCCGCGCGAACGTTTTTCCTAGGCGACGTGGTTGAAGGCAGTCGCCGGACTTCAATTCACGTCTCGCAGATCGGCGCGGCTACGGTGTTCCGTAAGGACAACGGACAGGTGAATGTGGCCGCATCCCGACATCAAATCATCCTCATGATGGACAAGAAAGCTGTATCATTTGGAGAAGGCGTCGAGGACTTGGTGAAGAAAGCTGGCGAACGATTCGGATTCTGCGATCTTCAGGAGGATGACGGCGAGACCGAGAGAACGTCAAGCAAGGAACCACGTTCACGCGCCCCGCACAAGGCCCACCACATGATGGCGAAACTGGAAGAAGAACTGGGCAGGAAGTTGCCGCGAGACGCCGGACATTGGCTGTTGTCCGACGGCAATATCGGCAAGGACCTGTACATGTGGAAGGAAATTCCGAACGTGCTTTGGGTGAACAAGTCCTTTAGCCGCGAGCCAACTTTTCAGGTTCAGAGTAAACGCGGTACCAAGAAGATGAACCTTTACGAGCTGTTGGCCGACTTGCCGTATTCGGCACGAACGTGTGCCTTTGCATCCCGCTCTGGCAAGGCCGCAATTTGGTTCGTGCGGTTGCGCGAGCAGAAGCACCTGGATTATCCGCTCATGGGCGTTGTAAAGATTGAGTTGCCTAATCCAAGCCGTGAGGGAGAGGCGATTCCGTCGGCACTCATTGACAAGATATCGTCAGTGCTCGTGGCGGAACGGCAGGCAACACCCCACGGCAAGGACGCGCGCTGGCACGCCCACCTTTACGCAATCTACCTTGCCGAACAGGCGGTGAAAAACGGTTTTATCTCCAACGAAGCACTGAAAGCAGGACTGAAATGGCCGCTAATAATGTCCAAGATGTGACAAGAAAACGGAGGATGACAATGGCTAAGAAAACTGATAATGCGACCGACAAGAAATGTATCGGGAAGGCGTCTGCGACGCAGAACGACCCGAATTCGTCCGAGAAGTTTTCGTTCTGGCTTGCGCCGGAAGAAATCGCAAATCCCTTCGATATTGTTGAGGCTGATCAGATGCAGGGGACGCGCACCTTCGGACTTGTGACGAACATCAAACAAGTGACGGACGCACCGTCACACCTATCCAACTACATTTCCAGCGATTTCGGCAGCACGGCAAATGAAGCACAGACGCCACGCCAAGGCGCGAATATTGCCGAAGTCAACGTGCTGGCGAACTACGATCCGTCCACGCAACTGCGTTATCCAATGGGCATATACATGCCCGTGCAGAATGAGTCGCCGGTCCAGTTCACAGACGAAGCAGGCATTCATGTTGCACTTGGCATTGACAAGATGGATGAGAAAGACCGGATTCCGGCCGGCATGATTCGCATGTCCAACGGCACGAAGGCATGTGTGTACTTGGACAAGCGCTATATTCTCGGGCCGGAAGGCGCGCATGTGAACATCGCCGGCATATCTGGACTTGCAACAAAGACTTCTTACGCCACGTTCCTGATTCAATCCATCCTACAGACTTCCGAGGCGGAGAAAACGGCGGTCATCCTGCTGAACGTGAAACAGAACGACCTGCTTGTTATTGATAAGGACCGGAAAGGGATCAAACCGGAAGAAATCGAGTTTTGGGAGTTCCTTGGCCTCAAGCCAAAGGTTTTTGAAAATGTCCGTTATCTACTGCCTTGGGGAAAGAAGACACTCACAACCGGCCTGCCGAACTGTTTTGGTGAGCCGCCGGATCAATTCTTCACCTACGCTTATTCTCTTGAAGACGTAATCGGAGACCGTAGTAATCCGGGGCCGGGCATTGACCTCTTAATCCGCGTGCCGGACCCCTGGGATACGCTCGGCGCACTGATTGGCGAGATTCAGCAAGGCATCCTGAACAACGAGAAGAAGTGGCAGTCCGTGCGATCGTGGGATTCACTGCTTGGTGGCCCGCCTCTCATGGACAAAGGTGTGCCCCAGAACCTTGACCAGGTCAGAGCGTCATCAGTTGGCCGATTTGTCCGCATTCTGAGACGTGTTGTAAAGACTCGGCAGTCAGGCTTGTTCGTAGACCAGCGCAACCCGAAACGCGCGGCAAACCTGGGCGAGGAAGTCCGGAACATCAAGGGCGGGCAAACTCTCGTGGTGGACATCGCCAAGTTGCAGGATGAGGAGCGGGCGCTTGTCTTCGGGCACATCATCAAAGAGGTGTACGCCATGTACGCCGAGGCCACCGTTGACGAACGCGGCGACATCCCGGAAAAGGTTATCATTTTCGTGGACGAGTTGAATAAGTACGCACCAGGCCGACGCGGCGAAGGGGAATCCTCGATCCTCGACTACGTGCTTGATATTGCCGCCCGTGGCCGTTCCCTTGGCGTTGTATTGATTTCCGCCGAACAGTTCATGAGCGAGGTCCACGGTCAGGTTGTGGGCAACTGTTCGACAAAAGTCATTGGCCGAAGCGATTCATCCGAACTGGCGGATCCGGCCTACCGTTTTATCTCACAGGACGTGAAAGCAAATCTCACACGGCTGAACAAGGGTGAACTCCTATTAACCCATCCGATTTACCGACAACCGGTGCGCATTGAGTTTCCAAAACCCATCTATCAAGCAATAGGACACGACCGGACAACATGAGATAATGACAAGATACCGTATAGAGGAAAGACCTGAATGGCGATGGTGGGTGACGCCCAAACTGTTAAGAGAGAAACCCATTCACCGCTGGTGCGTTTTCCCTCATAGTTTCACCAGCGAGCTCGTCCACGGTCTTATTAATGAGTGGGGATTGACAGAAAAAGACCGTATTCTCGATCCATTCTGCGGCGCGGGCACGACGGCACTGGCCGCGAAAGAACGCGGCATTCCAGCTGAAGGCTCTGACTTGTCTCCTTTTGCGGTGTTCACGACACAAGTTAAATTGGCAAACTACGACCCAGATCGCCTTATAAAAACATGGAAAGCGATGCAAAAACGCATTGACTTGTCAAAATGGAACGGCGTTTTGCGTGACTATCCGGATCTTGTGAAGAAGGCTTTGCCTGGCAACCTGCTCGGCGCGTTTGATGCTTTAGCCCATCAGATTGCTTCTCTTGACTGTGCCCGGAAGGATCGAGACTTTTTCAAGATGGCTTTGTTGGCAACACTGTCCGACTTCAGCCGTGCCATTCCCAGCGGGGGCTGGCTCGAATGGATAGATCGTCATGTCTCAAAGCGACATATTCCAGCCCGACTTGCGGGACATGTCAATAGGATGTTGGCGGATTTGAACCACCAAACAGACAAAGCAAATAATAAAAAGTGGACTGTCCATTGTGCCGATGCGCGGCAACTGCCAGCACCTACTGGCTCTTTCTCCGCCGTCATTACGTCTCCGCCGTATCCAAATCGGCACGACTACACAAGAGTTTTTGGTGTCGAACTGATGTTCGGTTTTCTTGACTGGAAAAAGACCCGTTGGCTTCGCTACCAAAGCTTCGAATCACACCCCGAAGCGAGACCAGAAAGGCCGATATTTAAAGATTATATAGAGCCAGTAACGCTCTCCTGCGCGTTAGCCCAATTGGAGCGAACGAATCCGGATCCACGTATTCCACCGATGTTACGAGGGTATTTCCTTGATATGTTTTTAGTACTCCGTGAAGCGTGTCGCGTATGTTGCTACGGTGCACCAGTTGCAGTCGTTGTGGGCAATGCTCAGTATAATGGCATCCCATTTATGGTAGATGAACTAACGGCAGAGATTGGGGAACAAGCCCGCCTCCACTGCGATAGAATCGTTGTAACCCGCTATCGTGGCAACAGCGCCCAACAAATGCGCGATCATGGCCGCAAACCCTCCAGGGAGAGTATAGTTTTTTTTGTGCGGAGAAACCGTAGTTGAAGTTGCACGCGCAGGGCCCACAATGGAACGGCTATTTTTCCCGGACAATATCCGCGCCGAGCGCGCGCAGTCTTTCCTCTATGCGCTCGTAGCCGCGGTCAATGATCTCGGCGTTGTGCACCACGCTTTCGCCCTGCGCGCAAAGCGCGGCAATGAGCAGCCCCATGCCGGCGCGGATATCCGGGCTGGAAAGCGGGATGGCGTGCAGGCGCGCGGGCCCGATCACCACCACGCGGTGCGGATCGCACTGCACTATTTTCGCGCCCATGTCAATCAGGCGGTCAACAAAATACATCCGGCTTTCAAACATTTTTTCAAAGAAAAGAGCGGTGCCGGCCGTCTGCGTTCCCAGCACGATCGCAATGCTCATCAGGTCGGAGGGAAAATTCGGCCAGGGCCCGTCCTCTATTTTCGGCACGACGCCCTTTTTAACGCGCAACCTCATTTTTTTGCCTGAAACAAGACGCAGCGTTCCTTTTTCCAGCCGCAAATCCGCCCCGAGAACGCGCAAGGGGCTGATAATCGGCAGAACGTTGTTCTCATCAACGCCCGGCACGGCCAGTTCCCCGCCGGTTACCGCCGCCGCCGCCAGAAAACTGCCGATTTCAATGTGGTCCTGCCCGATAGAATGCTCCGCGCCGCGCAACGCCGCAACGCCTTCAATTTTCAGCAGGTTGGTTCCCAGCCCCGATATGCGCGCGCCCATTTTCATCAGAAGCAGGCACAAATCCTGGATGTGCGGTTCGCAGGCCGCGTTGAACAGAGATGTCGGCCCCTCGGCGAGCGCCGCGGCCATGATAATGTTTTCGGTGGCGGTTACGCTGGCTTCATCCAGCAGAATCCGCGCGCCGCGCAGGCTGCCGCCGCGGAACGTGAAACGATCGCCGCCGGAAATTGCAATACCCAGCGCCTTCAGGCCGAGAAAATGGCTGTCAAGCCGGCGCCGGCCGATAACGTCGCCGCCGGGCGGAAAAATTTCAGCTTTTCCATGGCGGGCGGCCAGCGGGCCGGCCAGCAGGATTGAAGCGCGCATCTGCGCGCACAGGGCTCGGTTCGGCCGCCGTTTGCGGAGGGAAGCGGCGCAGAGCGCAACCGTGCGGCCGCGCCGATTGACATCAACGCCCAGGTCTTCAAGGATGGCAAGCATGGTCCGCACATCCTGGATGGCGGGCACATTATGCAGGACGAGTTTTTCCCCGGTCAACAGGCAGGCGGCCAGCATCGGCAGGGCCGCGTTCTTATTGCCGGCGGGGCGGAAAACTCCCCCCACCCGGCGCCGGCCATTTATGATGAATCGCGCCATTTGTAATTTTCGATTTGCGATTTTGGATTTTAGATTTCAAGTTCCAAAATCCGAAAATTATCCTGCTGTCATTTCCCCGGCGATGCGCACGATGTTTTCGGTCGTGAAGCCGTATTCCTTTGCCAGAATCTTATAGGGCGCGGAAGCGCCGAATTGTTCCAGACCGAACACGCGTCCCTTGGGGCCGGCGTATTTCTCCCAGCCGGCCGCGCGGCCGGCTTCCAGCACCAGGCGGCGCTTGCACGCCGGCGGCAGAACCTTGCGCCGGTATTTCTCAGGCTGAAGCTCAAACAACTCCCAGGACGGCATGCTGACCACGCGTATTATCAAACCTTGCTTCGCCTGCGCCAGCGCGCGCGCCGCATCCAGAGCCAACTGCACTTCCGAACCGGTGGCAATAATAATGAACTGCGGCCGGCCGCCGGCGCTCTGCCATAAAGTGTAAGCCCCCTGCTCAACCCTGGAAGCCGGCGGCAGCTGCGCGCGGTCCAGAACGGGCACATTCTGGCGGGTCAGCAGTATGGCGGTCGGACCCCGGGTGTTCTTCAAGGCCGCAATCCAGGCCGCGCCGGTTTCGGTCGGATCCGCCGGCCGGATAACGGTCATATTCGGCAGAAGCCGCAAGGCCATGATGTGCTCCACCGGTTCATGCGAAGGCCCGTCCTCGCCGACGTAAAAACTGTCGTGGGTCAGCACATAAATCACCGGCAATTTCATAATACAGGCCATGCGAATGGCAGGGCGAAAATAGTCGGAAAACACAAAAAAAGTGGCGCCATAGACGCGCAGCCCATTGTGAAGCGCCATGCCGTTCAACATGGCGCCCATGGCGTGTTCCCGAATGCCGAAATGAAAATTGCGCCCGGCAAACGCCTTCGGCCCGACGTCCCCGGCCCCGTCAATAATGGTGCGCGTGCTGGGCGCAAGGTCGGCCGAGCCACCCGCCAGGCAAGGCATGGCTTTGGCCAGACTCTGAATGATTTTATGCGAGGCGCTCCGGGTGGCAAGGGGCTTGGAAACATCAAACATCGGCAGGCATTTTTCAAGTTTTTCCGGCACAGCCAGGTTATGGGCCTCATCCCAGAGCTTCGCCCCGGCGGGATTATTCCGGCGGTAGTTTTCAAAATCATCCCGCCATTGCCGGTAGACAGCATTCAATTCTTCGGACCGGGCCGCAAAGGCGGCGTAAACCTCGTCCGGCACGGCGAATTCCCGGTCGGGCGAAAAACCGAGATTGATTTTTACGGCCTTGACCTCCTCGCTTCCCAGCGGGGCGCCGTGGGCCTCGGCGTTACCGGCCATGTGCGGACTGCCTTTCGCGATAACCGTGCGGCCGATAATCAGGGTCGGACGGCTCTTCTCCTGCCGGGCCTGTGTCAAAGCCCGGTCAATGGCGGCATAGTCGTGCCCGTCTATTTCCAGAACGTTCCAGTGATAGCCTTCAAACCGCTTGCGGACATCGTCGCTGTAGGCCAGCGCGGTTGATCCCTCAATGGTGATGCGGTTGCAGTCATAAAAGAAAATAAGCTTGTGCAGACCGAGATGTCCGGCCAGGGAAAAAGCCTCGTGCGAAATTCCCTCCATCAGGTCGCCGTCGCTGCAGATTCCATAGGTATAATGATCAACTATTTTTTCGGAACCGGCATTGAACTGTTCGGCCAGCATTGCCTCCGCGAGCGCCATGCCAACGGCATTGGCGCAGCCCTGGCCGAGCGGCCCGGTGCTGGTTTCAACGCCCGGCGTCAAGCCGTATTCGGGATGACCCGGGGTGCGGCTGTTCCACTGCCGGAATGATTTCAATTCATCCAGCTTCAAATCATATCCCGAGAGGTGCAGCAGGCTGTAGAGCAGCATGCTGCCGTGGCCCGGCGAAAGGATAAACCGGTCGCGGTCGGGCCAGTCTTTGTCCTGCGGAAAGTGTTTAAGATGTTTCAGAAAAAGCACCGCGGCAAAATCGGCGGTGCCCATCGGCATGCCCGGATGGCCGGAATTGGCCTTTTGAACGGCATCAACGGTTAAAACGCGGATTGTGTTGGCGGCGAGCTCCAGATTCATACCATCTCCTTTTCGCGGTAATTTTGTCTTGTTCAACGGCGCCCGCAATAATATTATTTTTTTTTCCGGTGTAAAGGAACTTGTGCATTTTTTGACGAAATGTTATCCTTAAAATTTTAAGCAGTTGAAACCCATGAAAATTCTCGTCATCAACGCCGGCAGTTCCTCAATTAAATTCACGCTCTTTGAAAGCGAAGGGGAAAAACAAATCGCCAGAGGCATAGTGGAAAGAATCAATACGCCGAAGGCAACCATGCATTATGTGAACTGCCGGAACAACAAACAATTGAAAGAGGACATTTCCGCCAATTCATACGAGGCGGCCATCTCCAAAATATGCCTGGCGCTCATTGACAAGGACAACGGCGTCCTGGAAAATTTAACGGAAATCAACGGCATCGGCCACCGCGTGGTCCATGGCGGCGCAAACATATCCGCGGCCGTTAAAATTGACGGCGACGTCAAACAGGTCATCCTTGACTGCTTCCCGCTGGCCCCCCTGCACAACCCGCCCAACTACGAGGGCATTGAAGCCTGCGAGCATCTCCTGCCGCAAATCCCGATGGTGGCCGTTTTTGACACCGCCTTTCACGCCACCATGCCGCCGGCGGCATATACTTACGCCATCCCCCATGACATCGCCCGGAAAAATAAAATCCGCCGCTACGGTTTTCACGGAACGTCCCACCATTACGCGGCCGTCACGGCCGCTTCCATCCTCGGGCGGGAAATCAAGGAATTGAAAATAATCACCGCCCACCTCGGCAACGGATGCAGCATAACCGCCGTCAAGCACGGCGCCGTGGTGGACACCAGCATGGGCCTTACCCCGCTGGAAGGGCTCGTCATGGGAACCCGTTGCGGCGATATTGACCCGGCCGTGGTGATTTTCCTGCGGCGGATCGGGTTCAGCCTGGACGAGGTGGACAAAATGCTCAACAAGGACAGCGGACTGATGGGCCTGGCCGGCATCGGCAGCAATGATATGCGCGACATTATCCGCGAAATGAACAGCGGCTCCGCGGCGGCCGCCCTGGCCATTGATGTTTTTGTCCACCGCCTGGTCAAGTACGTCGGCGCTTACACGGCCGTTATGAACGGACTGGACGTTCTCGTTTTCACGGCCGGCATCGGCGAAAACGTCCCGCTTATCCGCGCGCGGACGTGCGCGCACTTAAACCACCTGGGACTGCGCCTGGACGAAAAACTCAATCAATCCAACGCCCTGACAATTTCAGAAAAAAACACGCGCCCCTCGGTCCTCGTTATCCCCGCCAATGAAGAGCTCATGATTGTCCGGGAAACAATCAGGATTTTAAATTCCTGATGCCGGCGATAAAATCATTTTTTCCCGGGCAGTCCGCGTATAGATTAAGCCCCCTTGCCAAACAACCATCTATGCGCAAAATGTCTCACTTGTGCCGCATGTGCGACAAAACGCCCCTTAGTTAAAATAATTTTATTTAATTACAACCTATTATTAATCAATAAAATACAAAAATATTCTCCATTTGGCACAGAAACTGCTTTATAATGATGGCAAAGGAGAACCATATAATGGCAAAAGTACTTGGAATAGATTTAGGAACCACTAATTCATGTATGGCGGTCATGGAAGGCGGCCAGCCGGTTGTTATTCCGAATTCGGACGGCGCGCGCACGACTCCCTCCGTTGTCGCCTTTACCAAGAGCGGCGAAAGGCTGGTCGGCCAGGCCGCCAGGCGCCAGGCCGTCACCAATCCGGCCAACACGGTTTATTCCATTAAACGCTTCATGGGGCGAAAGTACGAGGAAGTGGCGCATGAAATTTCGCTCGTTCCCTATCAGGTGGTTCGCGCCAAAAACGGCGATGTCCACGTGAAAATCGGCGATAAAGTTTATTCGCCGCCCGAAATATCCTCCATGATTCTCCAGAAAATGAAACTGGACGCCGAGGCCTACCTCGGCGAAAAAATAACCCAGGCAGTCATAACCACCCCCGCCTATTTTAACGACAGCCAGCGCCAGGCCACCAAGGACGCCGGCAAAATCGCCGGTTTGGAAGTGCTGCGCATTATCAATGAGCCCACCGCCGCTTCGCTGGCCTACGGACTTGAAAAGAAAAAAGACGAGAAAATAGCCGTCTATGACCTGGGCGGCGGCACGTTTGACATTTCCATTCTTGAGATCGGCGACGGCGTTTTTGAGGTCAAGGCCACCAACGGAGACACCCATCTCGGCGGCGATGATTTTGACCAGATGATAATCAACTGGCTCATCTCCGAATTCAAAAAGAGCAACGGCATTGATCTTTCCAAGGACACGATGGCCCTGCAGCGGCTGAAAGAAGCGTCCGAGAAGGCCAAATGCGAGTTGTCCTCTTCGCAACAGACCGAAATCAATCTCCCCTTCATCACGGCCGATTCCTCGGGCCCGAAACACCTTAACATGTCCCTGACCAGGTCAAAACTTGAACAACTGGTGGAACAGCTGATTGAAAGAACCCACGGTCCGGTCCGCGCCTGTCTCAAGGACGCCGGCTTGGAACCAAGCCAGATCAACGAAGCCGTGCTGGTAGGCGGTATGACCCGCATGCCCAAGGTCCAGGAAATGGCGCGCAACCTCTTCGGCAAGGAGCCGCACAAGGGCGTCAACCCCGACGAGGTCGTCGCCGTGGGCGCCGCCATCCAGGCCGGCGTGCTCAAGGGCGAAGTGCGCGACGTTCTCCTCCTGGATGTTACCCCCCTGAGCCTCGGCATAGAAACGCTCGGCGGCGTGTTCACCACCCTGATTGAGCGCAACACCACCATCCCGACCAGAAAGAGCGAGATATTCAGCACCGCGGCCGACAATCAATCGTCGGTGGAAATTCACGTCCTCCAGGGCGAGCGCAAGATGGCCGGCGACAATAAATCCATCGGCCGTTTCCACCTGGACGGCATTCCGCCGGCGCCGCGCGGCATGCCGCAGATTGAAGTCGGATTTGATATTGACGCCAACGGCATCCTGCACGTCAGCGCCAAGGACCTCGGCACCGGCAAGGAACAGAAAATCACCATTACCGCCTCCAGCGGACTGGACAAATCCGAAATTGAGCAGATGGTCAAGGACGCCGAACGGCATGCCGACGACGACAAAACAAAACGCGAAGAGGTTGAAACCCGCAATAAAGCCGATGCATTCGTATACGAGACCGAGAAGCTCCTGAAGGAGCACGGCGCCAAAATTGATCCGGCGAAAAAAGCGCGGGTTGAAGCGGGCATGGAAAAGGTAAAAGCGGCCGTCAAAGACGGCGGAACGGCCGCCATTAAATCGGCCATGGATGAGCTTAACGCCGAAATGCAGGCCGTTTCCTCCGACCTCTACGCGCGGTCAAAAGACGACGCGCGCCAGGGCGCGGAAAGCAAAACCGGCGCCGGTTCAGAACAAACGGAAAACAACGGCAAAGACGAACCGCCGCGCCAGAAATCTTCAAAGGACGGCGACAACGTCATTGACGCCGATTTTGAAATGGTTGACGACAAGAAATAAGTCGGGTTCTCAGCCGCAGGCTGATCCGCCGAAGCCTTGCGCCAAGGCGGAAAAGTTCGGCGTTCATGGTTATAAAATCCGGAACAAAGAACAGCGAGCCAGGCTCATTAAAAACAAAAAAAACAAAACAAAGGAGGGACACAACATATGAAAATTCAACCGCTGGGCGACCGGGTGCTGGTTGAACCCCAAAAGGAAGAGGAAACCAAAAAGGGCGGGATCATTATTCCCGACTCCGCCAAGGAAAAACCCATGCAGGGAAAAGTCATCGCCGTCGGCGCCGGTAAATACGACGATAACGGCAAGCTGATTCCCATGAACGTCAAAAAGGGCGACCTGATCCTGCTGCCGAAATACGGCGGAACGGAAGTCAAGCTTGACGAGAAGGAATACCAAATCGTGCGCGAAGACGACATTCTGGGAATCATCACGGGATGACTGCCGGCCGTTATCCGGAAATAACCGAAAAACAAACCAATAGTAACAGAGAAAGGAACGATTATTATGGCAGAAAAAGGCAAACAGTTGAAGTATGACGCGGACGCCAGGCAGGCCATCCTGCGCGGCGTTGAAAAGCTCAGCCGGGCCGTCAAGGTAACCCTGGGGCCGTGCGGCCGCAACGTCATTCTTGACAAAAAATTCGGCTCGCCGACGATCACCAAGGACGGCGTGACCGTCGCCAAGGAAATTGAACTCTGCGACCCGTTTGAAAACATGGGCGCGCAGATGGTCCGCGAAGTCGCCAGCAAAACCAGCGATGACGCCGGCGACGGCACCACCACCGCCACCCTGCTGAGCGAAGCCATTTACCGCGAAGGCCTGAAAAACGTTACGGCCGGAGCGGATCCCATGGCCATCAAACGCGGCATTGACCTCGCCGTGGGCGAGGTCGTTGATGCCCTGGCCAAGCAAAGCAAAAAGGTCAAGGAGCACACGGAAATCTGCCAGGTGGCCACGATTTCAGCCAACGGCGACAAAAAGATCGGCGAAATTATCGCGGACGCCATGGATAAAGTCGGCAAGGACGGCACGGTAACGGTGGAAGAGGCCAAGACCATTGAAACCACGCTGGACGTGGTGGAGGGAATGCAGTTTGACAAGGGGTATCTCTCTCCGTATTTCGTCACCAGCACGGAAAACATGGAGGCGGTACTGGAAGACCCTTACATCCTGATCTATGAAAAGAAAATATCCAGCCTTCAGGATTTTCTGCCGTTGTTGCAGAACGTCGCCAAGGCCGGCAAACCCTTCATGATCATTGCCGAGGAAGTTGAAGGCGAGGCCCTCGCCACCCTGGTGGTCAACCGCCTGCGCGGGACACTGCAATGCTGCGCGGTAAAGGCGCCCGGTTTCGGCGACCGCCGCAAGGCCATGCTGGAAGATATCGCCGTCCTGACCGGCGGACGCTGCATCACCGAGGACCTGGGCATCAAGCTTGAAAACATCAAGATGGAAGACCTGGGCCGGGCCAAACGCGTCACCATTGACAAGGAAAACACCACGATTATTGAGGGCGCCGGCAAAACATCGGCGATCCAGGGGCGCGTCAACCAGATCCGCAAGGAGATTGAGGAGACGACCTCCGATTACGACCGCGAAAAACTGCAGGAACGCCTGGCCAAGCTGGCCGGCGGCGTTGCGGTAATTAACGTGGGCGCGGCGACCGAGACTGAAATGAAAGAGAAAAAAGCCCGCGTGGAAGACGCGCTGCACGCCACGCGCGCGGCGGTTGAGGAAGGCGTCGTGTCCGGCGGCGGCGTGGCGCTCCTGCGCTGCCAGGCGGCTCTTGACAAGCTCAACGCCAAAGGCGACGAAGCCATCGGCGTTCAGATCATCACCCGCGCCCTGGAAGCCCCGATCCGGCAGTTGGTCAACAACGCCGGACTGGATGCCTCCATTGTGGTGGCGGAAATTAAAAAGAACAAGGGCGGTTTCGGTTACAATGTCGCCAACCAGGAATACACCGACCTGGTCAAGGACGGCGTAATTGACCCGACCAAAGTCGCCCGCACCGCCATTCAAAACTCCTCCAGTATCGCGGGGCTACTGTTGACGACCGAGTGCATGGTAACCGAGATTCCCGAAAAGGAAAAACCGGCCCCCATGCCCCACGGCGGCGGCGGGATGGGCGGCGGCGACATGGACATGTATTAAAATAAAATGCGTTAAAAAAACGCGATTTATTTCTCTTGTAAAAAGGAAACGGGGCATATATACTATGCCCCGTTTTTTTTATGGTAAAAATATGAACATTGAATTATTAGAAGCAGCCAAACGCAGAGTGCCGAACACGTCGGTTCTGATCAACATGGTTTCCAAGAGGGTCCGGCAACTGATCGCGGGCCAGCGTCCGCTGATAAAGATTGAAACCCCGTCGGCAGACTTTGAAGATATCGCCATTCGGGAAACAGCCGAAGGCAAGATAATGGCGGAAATTGACCTCGCCCGCGAGTAATCATCCATCGGAACGCCGCCGGTTGCCGGCGCGGACATCCACAACGCGTTTGCGCGGCAGAAAAAAACGCTGAACGGCGTCGGAAAGGAAAGCATCGTGCCAAACTATCTCAGCAACAGCCGGCCCGATTTTTCCCCGCGCAAAATTGATTGCGGATACATAGATTGCTATTCCGCAAATGGCGATTTGCCGAAAGAACTCGCCGCCGGAAAAATTGACAGAGCCGGCGCCGTTTCCCTTTTGGAGGATATGCTGGCGATCCGCGAGTTTGAGGAAATGATCGTCAAGCTGCGGTCGGGCGCTTACGAACCTTTGCCCGACTTCAACTACCGCGGGCCGACGCATCTTTCCATCGGCCAGGAAGCGGCTTCCACCGGCGCCTGCCACGCACTGGAATGGACCGATTACATCACCAGCACCCACCGCGGCCACGGCGACAGCATTGCCAAGGTTTGCGCCGCCCTGCGGTCGGCGCCGGACGAGGCCCTCCAAAAACGACTGCCTTCCCTGAAAAACGCCGCGCGCGCGGAGCTCGCGGAGGCCGCCATTGAAGATCATATCTTTAAAACAATCGCGGAGCTTTTTGGCAAGGAAAGCGGCTATTGCAAGGGCCGCGGCGGCGGCATGCACATCGCCGATTTTACCATGAACCACCTCGGCGCCAACGCCATCGTCGGCGGCGGAGTGCCCATCGCCGCCGGAGCGGCGCTGGGCTGCCGTTACTTTAAAAACGGCTCGGTGGTCTGCTGTTTCGCGGGTGACGGCGCCTACGCCAACGGGGTCGTCCTTGAGTCGTTAAATTGGGCGGCCATGGGGCAATTCACGAATGAAATCGCGCGGGAAAAATTCGGCCTCCCTATTGTTTTCGTGATTCACAACAACCATTACGGCATGACCGGCCGGGCCGAAAAGGAAGTGGCCGGAATCCAGGCCATAGCCCGCCGCGCGGCCGGTTTCGCCGAAAACAACATGCAGGCCGAAGTGGTCAACGGCATGGACGTCCTCGCCGTCCGCGACGCGGTTTCGCGCGCGGCGGAAGCCTGCCGCGCCGGAAAAGGCCCCCGCCTGGTTGAGTTGAACACTTACCGCTATTACGGCCACTCGCTGACCGACCCGCGCAGCGAATACCGCACCAGGGATGAGGAAGCCGCCTGGAAGGAAATTGACCCGATCGCCGTGTTTTCAAAACAATTGAAAGAATGCGGCGTTCTGGACGACGAAACCCTGGCCGCCCTGCGGAAAAAGGTCAGCGACCGCAATGCGCGCGCCGCGGTCAAGGCGGCCGGCGCCCCCGACCCCGCCGCGGAAGACGTCATTAAATACATGTACACCGGCACAAGCTGCATAACCGTTCCTGAAATCCACCGCCGGACAAAAATTATCAAGGAAAAGCTCCAGTTCAAACGCGTCAACGGCGAGTTGAGCTACAAGGACGCCATCAAGGAGGCGCTTTACGAGGAAATGCTCCGCGACAACCGCGTTCTTCTCTACGGAGAGGATGTGGCGGACTACGGCGGCGCCTTCAAGGTTACCAAGGGGCTTTTGGAGGCGTTCGGGCGCAACCGCATTTTCAACGCCCCGATTTCGGAAGCGGCCATCTGCGGCACCGCGGTGGGCGCGGCCATGATCGGATTGAGGCCGGTGGTGGAACTCATGTACATGGATTTCACACTGATGGCGTCCGATCAGATAAGCAACCAGGCCGCCAAGTGGCATTACATGTCGGGCGCCAACATTGAAATCCCGCTGGTGATCCGGGCTTCGGTCGGCGGCGGAAAAGGCTACGGCGGTCAGCATTCGCAAAGCCTGGAAAGCGTCTTCGCACACATTCCCGGGCTGTACATAATTTATCCGGCCACGGCTTACGACGCCAAGGGCCTGCTCAAATCGGCCATCCGCGACAACAATCCCATCATGTTCGTTGAATCGCAGCTGCTTTATCCGCAAAAATGCGTTGTGCCGGAAACTGACTATCTTCTGCCGATCGGCGCGGCCGACGTTAAAAAGGAAGGCTCCGATGTTTCCCTCATCGCCTGGGGCCCGGCGGTCCACGACGCTCTGAAAGCGGCCCAGCTGTTGCAGCAGGAAAACATCAGCGCCGAAGTGGTGGACGTGCGCACCCTGGTGCCGCTGGACATGGAAACCATTCTGCAGTCCGTCCGCAAAACCGGCCGCTGCGTGGTCGCCAGCCAGAGCGTCAACATCGGCAGTTTTACCGGCGAAATAGCCTCCAACATCGCGGATAAGGCCTTTGATTGGCTGGACGCGCCTGTTAAAAGAGTCGGGGCGAAAAACGGCATTGCGCCCCAGTCGCACATCCTTGAATCCGCTTTCCTGCCAAATGCCAATGATATCGCCGCGGCGGCGCGGGATCTCTTTTAGCCGGCATATTTTGACTGAACAAGGAAAGCATATGAATTACATCATGAGTCCCGCGCCATTGAGCCGCGTCCCGCGCAGCGGCGTCATCCGGATCGCGGAGATTGGAAAACTGGAATCTGAAATCGCCCTGCCGGCGGACGCCGCCAAACGGCTTTCCATTTTCAACCGGAAAAAAAGCGGCAAGATAAAACTGAGCGTCATCCGGAAAAAACTGCAGGCCGGCGCCTACAAGCTGGATATCAGCCGCGGCGGCGTTAAAATTTACGCGTCTGATCCGGACGGCGCGCGATACGGCGTCCGCCGTCTGGAACAACTGCTCCGGGAAGCCCGCTCCGATTTCTGCTGCAGATGGGACGCCAAAGAACCGGAGGTTGATCCGGGCGTATTGTCATGCCAGACCATCAGCGACGCCCCGTTCCTGCCAATGCGCGGCATGCACTTTTATTTTCCCGCCCTGCGCCACTTGACCTTTGCCGAACATCTCGCCCTGCTGGACACCATGGCGGCCTGGAATCTGAACACCGTCATTTTTGAGTATGCAAACCGGTTTCCCTACGCCGGACATAAAATCGTCTCGGCGCCGGACGCCTTTTCCAGAAAACAGGTCCGCGAACTCATAACCCGCGCCCGGCGCCTCGGGTTAAATGTTATTCCCCTCCACCAGTCGCTGGGACACGTTGAATTTATCCTGCGGCACGCGGCTTACTCCGGCCTCCGGGAAGAGGAAAGGCACCGCGATCAATGGTGCCCGCTCAATCCCAAATCCATCGCGCTGTTCAAAGAAATGGCGGACGAAGTTCTGGATCTGCACGGCGCAGGCGACTATTTCCATATCGGCGGGGACGAGGCAAGACGCCTGGGTGTTTGCCCGGCCTGCGCCGAAACGGCAAAAAAGGAAGGCATCGGCAAACTGTATCTGGATTTTATCCGCCAGGCCGCGAATCATATTTTTTCCCGCGGTCTGACGCCCATAATCTGGGACGACATGGTCTGCCGGCACATTGAAGTGCTTGACCAATTGCCGCGCGCGATTCCTCTGATGTATTGGGAATACTGGACGACCAAACACCCGAGCGCCATGTTTGTGGCCCGGCCGGACGGTTTCGGACAGGTGATGGACCGGCGCTGGCAGCGCGCGTGGCTGCAGGAATTGGACCCGGTTGAGCGCCGGATGCTGGACCATTTCGGGCGGCCGCTGGATATGGCGCATGAACTTTCAAGCCGGTTTTTAAAAAGATTCCGCAAATACCTCGGCGCCGGATTCCCGAAAAGAGTCCGGGCCTTCCCATACCTGGAGTATTACCGCGACCATGGATTCAAGGTGATCTGCGCCGGGGCCGCTTCCGCGAACCACAGTTCCTGGCGCGGTTTGCCGGATTTTCCGAGATATGCCGACAATCTGTTTTCCTTTGCCCGGCGCGCGAAGGAATCCGGCGCCATGGGCTTGATCGCCACCACCTGGTATTCCATGCCTTTTGAAGCCTATGCCGCCAGCATCATGTATGCCGGCCAGGCTTCCTGGGCGGGCGAAGGCGAAGACACCCCGCGGCGGAGGATTTAAACATGGCCCATACCGTCATAATGCCGAAACTCGGCCAGACGGCCGAGGAATCAACCATCCTTAAATGGCACAAACGCTCCGGCGACCCGGTGAAAAAGGGCGACATCCTGTTTGAAATTGAAACCGACAAGGCCGTGCTGGAGGTTGAAAGTTTTGCCGAAGGCACCCTCCTTAAAATTCTGGCGAAAGAAGGCGAGGCCGTGCCGGTCATGGCGCCCGTGGCGTTCATCGGCCAGCCCGGCGAGGCTCTTCCTGATGTTCCCGCCCCCGCCCCGGAGCCAAGTAAAGAAGCAAAGCCAACCCCAGCTTCCACTCCTCACCCCGATACTCCGATACACCAATACGCCGCGCCAGCCTCCGTCGCTCCGCAACCTGTCCCTGCTCTCGCGCCCGCCAAGGCCGTCTCCCCGCGCGCCAAACGCCTGGCAAAAGAAAGCGCCGTCAGTTATGAACCGATCAACGGCACCGGCCCCGGCGGACGCGTTATTGAAAAAGACGTCCGCAACTATCTGGCCGCCAAAAAATATGATGAATTAAAAATCACGCCCGCCGCCAAAGCCCTGGCCGTCAAGGAAAACATTGACGTGCTCGGCATGGAATCCGACGAACCCGGCCGGATTACGGTTGAAGACATTCAGAGAGCGGCGGCCGAAAAACCGCAGGAAATGAGCAGAATGCGCCAGATCATCGCCCAGCGGCTCGCCGGAAGTTTTTCCTCCGCGCCCCATTTTTACGTTACCGTTTCCGTGGACATGACCGCTCTGCTGGAATTCAGAAAAACACTGAGGAAGGAAAACAAATCTTACTCGGTCACGGATTTCATCCTGAAGGCCTGCGCCGCAGCGCTGCGGGAATTCCCGGCGGTGAACAGCGCCATTGACGAAAAAAACGCCAGAATGATCCGCCGGCATTCACGGGTTCATCTGGGCCTGGCGGTTGACATAAAAGAGGGGCTGGTAGTGCCGGTCATCCGCAACGCCGATACCATTTCTTTAACCGAACTGCACGAACGGGTTATGGCCCTCGCGGCAAAAGCCAGGGACGGAAAACTGAAGCCCGACGAAATGACGGGCGGCACTTTTACCGTTTCCAACATGGGCATGCTGAACGTGGAAAATTTCACCGCCATCATCAACCCGGGCGAGAGCGCCATTCTGGCGGTTTCCAGCGTGATTCCCGCGCCGGTGGCGGTCAAAAACGAAATAAAAATCCGCTCCATGATGAAGATAACTCTTTCCTCCGACCATCGCCTGGCGGACGGCGCGCTGGCCGCCCGATTCATCAACCGCATCAAGGACCTGCTTGAGAACACGCAAACATGGACAAATATGATACCTTAATTTTGCGCATACGTGTGCGCATCAATTAGGCCGCCAAAAGGCGGCAACTGTTATTTTTCGCATGTAGGGGGCGTGCTTGTCGCGCCCCTTCAGAGGGCTTCGACGAGCGAAGCCCCTACAAAAAATAGACAACATTGAAATTCCTATACGTTGAATTAGGTCCCCGATCGCGAAGCGCATCGGGGGCAACTATTATCCCGTTCGACGTAGGGGCTTCGCTTGCGAAGCCCTTCCGGCGGGCGTCGTCAAGCGACGCCCCTACGGGATTTTCGGACGAACATATATCTTTGAAATTCCTATGCCTTCAATTAGGCCCGCAAAGCGGGGCAACTGTATTTGATAGACGTAGGAGCCGCATCCCCATGCGGCGATTCCAAACACCAGATGCATCGCCGAACAGGGGTTCGGCTCCTACCCGCGATTTTGCGCTCTTTTGCGGCAAGTTTGAAATTCCTAGCATTAAATTACATGATGCTTGACTTGGTCATGAAAATATGATTTCATGTCTTCTGCAAGAGTTTAGAACGTTCTAAACTGGAAATTTTCCAGCGAAACAAAAACATATCGCATTGTCATTATAACGTTATTATGGCAAACATTTTCGATATAGCCAGAATTGCAGGGGTCTCCACTTCCACGGTTTCGCTCGCAATGAGAAACAGCTCAAAACTCAACGAGGCGACCAGACTGCGTGTTCAGGCCGTCGCGGCTCGGTTGAATTACAAGCCCAGCCGGATAGCCCGAAGTCTGGTTCAGAAAAGAACAAACGCCATAGGCGTTATTCTGCCGAGCAGCGCCAACCCGATCTATGTTGAAACCAGCGCCTTGATTGAAAAAGCGGCCTTTGCAAGCGGGTATGATACTTTCGCCTGTTTTATTGAAGAGGACCCGTTGCGGGAACGGCGCTTTCTGGAAAAAATATATGAACAGCAGTTTGACGGCTTGATTTTGGTTCCGGCTTATCCCGATGTTAACAGAGACTCATACGCATCCCTGGCCGCATCGCGCTTGCCGATCGTCATCCGGGATGAAATTGAATGGCTGGCCGGAGTTGATTCGGTTGCGGTGGATATGGAGCAGGGAGGATACGACGCCGTAAAACATCTGCTGGCCCTGGGGCATACCCGGATCGCCTGCGTAACAACGATGCTTGCCGCGGGGCGAAAACTGGGCCGGCTCAAGGGATATCGGAAAGCATTGGCTGAAATGGGGATTGCCTTTGACGAGACGCTCGTCAGGCCGTGTGGCACAAACCTTGACGACGGACGCAAGGTAACGAAGGAAATTCTGGCGATGAAAGATAGGCCGAGCGCTATTTTTCTGCAATGCGATCTGCTTGCCATGGGCGCGTTTTCCGCCGTCCGGCAAGCGGGGTTAAAGATTCCGGACGATATTTCCCTGGTCGGCTTTGACGATATCAGCTTTGCGCCCTACCTTGAATCGCCCCTTACAACCGTTGCGCATCCCAAGGAAAAAGTGGCCGCGGCTCTGGTGAAGACGCTCGCACATAGAATTCAAAACAAGGAGGCCGCGGCGCGGCATATTGTGATAACGCCTCAATTGATTGTCAGGAAATCCTCCGCTCGTCCGCGCGATTTCTCAAGTCAGCCCAAACAAGGCGTCCGGCGGCCGCAACCATGCCGCCAGTGAAAGCCGATTACAGGGAACAGAATGAAAAAAGAGGAACAATCAAGCCAAGGTAAAGCCAAAACGTTAAAAGAAGCCGCCGTAAAATTTCTGCAGGCCATGCGGGGCGCCGCGCCATGGCGTTTCAGGTTTTGCGAGGATAACGGCGACTCACTCATTGCCTCTTCGCTGGCCGCGATGCTGGGATGCTTTATCGGTTATTTTGACGCATTAACCGCGGACGACAAACGGGAATGGGCCGGTCATATAAACAGCTTCCAGCGCCAGGACGGCTGGTTTGAGGACGAGGACATTTCTGAAAAAAATCTTTGTCCGGGATATAGGAAAGACCGGGCACTGCTGCACCGGACGCGCCACGCGCTCTTTGCTCTCAATGCTTTGGGCGCAAGACCGCGCCATCAATTTCATTTCATCCGTCATTGGCTTGGTCAAGGCAAAATGCGCAAATGGTGCGAAGGCCTTAACCTGGCCGATTACTGGTATTCCAGCAACATGATGATGGACGCGGCAACTTATCTGATGAATGCCGGCTTGCATCAAAAAAACGAGGAAGCCTGGCGGGCCGTGCGCGAGCTTCTGGATTTCTGCGATGAACATATTAACCCGAAGACGGGCTTTCATGACGGGGGCTTAAGCGAAACGCGCAACGCCATGGCCGGCGCCATGCACCTTTATCCGGTTTATATCCTCATGAAACGCCCCGTCTTGCGTATTGGCGAAGCCATTCGCACGACAATCAGTCTCCAACAGGCGGACGGACTGTTCGGATATGAAACCGGCCAGGGCGGAGAGGACTGTCTGGATTACGACGCAATTATGATTTTATCCAATCTTTCTCTCATGGACAGGCGTCATGAACAGGCGGTCAAAACCGCATTTCAAAAGTGTCTGCAAGGCATCATGGTTTGCAAAAATATCGACGGCGGATTCGCGTGCCACCGGCGGAATGAAACATATTATTTCGGAACCAAAACCACGGCGGTGGCGGCGGGCAAAAGCAGTCTCTGGGCGACTTACAGCCGCTTGCTGACCATTGCCATGATCATGAACCATCTTTATCCGGAAACGCGCCCGGCCTGGCGCCTGGGCGCGAACCTGCTGGAAGTCTGGGACGGCGGCACGGGATTCATAAGGAAAGAACAAACATGAACCAAAAAAACAACGATCGGCCTGCTGGCATGCAAAACATAGGCATGCAATTTGAATTGGCAAAAGATCGCCAGGCGCTTTGTTGCATGATTAATGAAAACTCCGGGAACCAGGAGTTGTCGGCCCAGGTCCGGGAATTAGGTGATTTTATCAGGGAAATAAGCGGCGCGGAAATACCGGTGGTTGAGAATGATACGGGAATGGAGATGCCCGCGATCCTTATCGGTCTTCTGGATCAATCGGCGCTGATCAGGGACATTCTGAGGAACGATGAAATATTGATAAGCGGCGCGGAGGAAAAGAAATACAAAATGGCGGTTTTGAGCGCCTTGACATTGTTTCCTTCCGATATGGGCGAGCAGGGATTCCTGGTTTATGGCGCGCAATACAATGGCAAAAGCGCGTTGATTATAACCGCCAACGCGGAACAGGGGCTGAGTTATGCCGTTGAGACAATCAAGAACAGGATTTACGAGGATAACGGGACATGGCAAATATTCGGGATCGGCACGCGGTTTCTGCCGGTATTGAACCGGCCCGCTTTCAAACATCGCAGTATCGCCGCCTTTCTTTCCGGACCGTGCTATATTTATCCCGGGCAATGGGAAAAGGAATTTAAAGGCGGCTATAAAGAATTCATAGACTGGATGAGCGGACACAAGCTGAACCATCTATTGGACTGGTCTTTTACGCTTGATGCCGGGATCGGGTTCAAGTCCGCTCGCCATCCCGAACTGGTCAATGAATTGCATCCGAACGTGCGGAACGAATACATGCCGGACATGCTGGCCTATGCGCAAAAAAAACACGTAAAAACCTGGCTCTTTTTCAAGGTTCCGTTCCGCGACTACGCAATGGATAAAAGTTGCGCCGAAAGCCGGTCGCACCAAATTGACTTGGAAACCAAACTGATGGATCAGGTGATAATTCCATGTGTCAAAACGCCCTGCTTTGATCCGGATAAAATGGACGGCGGAATGATCCGCTGGGTCTGCCTGTCCAATGCGGACACAAAAAAATTCTGGGAGGAATATATCCGCGAGATAGTAAGCCGTTATCCTTTGCTGGACGGCATAGGTTGTGAAATGGGCGAACACATGGATCATTATTGCCAGTGCCCCAAATGCAAGGGACGCGAATTGGAACTGGGGTATGAGTATTTTAAAATCATGGCGGATACGGCCCGGAAAATCAAGCCGGACATGAAGCTCTGGTTTTATCGCGCCGCCGGCGCCGAATTGATCGCCAAACGGCGCGGAGAATTCGGCGATATAACCATGATCGGCTGGGGTTATACGGAACTCTGGAATTTGCGGCGTTCGGCGCCGCGCGAAGACTGGTTCCTTTGCCATACGGGCGCTGACGAGGAAATTCTTGAGGAGTATCTGAGGAAAGCGATCAACTCGCTCAGCCGCAACGCCATCGCAGGCGTCCAGATCAGGGGCTTGAAATACGAGGAATGGAGACACCGGCTCCGCGCTTATGAAGAATTTGCCTGGAACCCGGACATGACGCTGGAAGATTTTGCCCTGCTGAATATTATCAGGGAAGATCGAAAAATTGACCCGGCCGCCGTCCAAATATATCTGAACTGGATGCGTTACCTTGACGCGGATAACACCCTGAAATTCAAAGTCAGACGGCTGCCCGCGGAATGGCTGGATACGGAAAACATTGCGGAAATTCTGGAAAAAGCCAAAAGTGCGCTGGAAGACCTTTTTAAAGATTATTATGGAAACTCCAAGATTATTGAAAAAATCAAGGCAGGTATCAAATCGCTGGAGTTTTTAAAATGGCAGGCGGAGCATTCATACAATTTGATTGCGGGAAGTGACTTTCCGGTTGTGGTTAAGGCGGATAAAACTTCTGTTCCCTGGGAAGGGATTTTAATATTAAGAAACGGATGTTTTGCGGAAAAAGAAGTCCCTCTTTGCGCTGGTAAATATGAGATTGAAGCGGTTTTGAAGTGTTTTACAGCGGCGGCATGTAAAGTGCAGTTGCTGCTTAACGGCAAAGTGGAAGCGGTTTTTCCCGTTGAGCCGATTGATTCTGATAACAAAAGCTCAAATGGTTGGAGTGTTCCTTCGGCTCAGATTAAAATTCACAAGGAGGGATTGTATAATTTCAGGATTCAACTGGCGGAGGGCGATAATTGCGCATTCCATCGGTTGAAAGTAACGATAATAGAGCAATGAATATTGTTGTATCAAAGGGAGGACGAAAAAATGAATTATGTAATGATGCCCGGACCGTTGAAAGTCAACCAGGAGGAACTAACAGGGCCGCGTCAAGAAAGCCGGAGAGTGATAAAAGGCGAGAGGAGTGCGGTTTAGAGGGCAACAGAAGCAAGATTTGGAAGGCTTTGCCCGCTACGGGCAGGCCCGGAAGGCGGGACAAGACCATT
>JAQUQV010000021.1 GCA_028715905.1 Kiritimatiellia bacterium | reverse complement strand
GCGCGGATGTTCCGCCCTTCCAGCGTTGGTCGCCGCCTTCCACGGGGTCAACGACCATGCCCCGCCCGTCAATCCAATGGCAGGCCTGTTCAATGATGTTTTCGGCCAGATCAAGATAGAGCGGCCGGTTTTGACCGGCCGACATGGGCACATCGCGTTTGGGAAAAAGCCGCTCCAGTTCATTTTCCAGGATAAACGGACCGGCAAACGGCGGATAATGGGATTTTATCATAATGATTCCTTCAAATATCAAACAGGCGCCGGGCGTTGGCGCAGGCAATTGTTCTGCGCGCCGCCGGCGCGGTCGTTTTCAACTTCATCATCGCCGCTTCAGTGTATAAAAACGGAGTGTGCGAGCCAAAGAGTATTTTTTGCGGCGGGATTTGCTTTAACAGTGATGGCAATGTCTGGAACGTTTCTATGAATGAAATATCCACGCTTACCTTTCCGGTCTTTTGCGCCAGTTCAACGGCTTCGCCGAAATACGCGCAAAGGCAAATGATTGACACTGCAGGAAAATCATTCGCAAGCTGAACGACAGCCTTAAAGTCCACGCCTGGGATTTTCATCAGCGGATACTGGTTGCGCTCATCTTCCGCCCGCATCTGGATCATCAGCGGGATTTTTCTTTCCGCCAGGACTTCCATCAGTTGTGCCAACACGGGGCCGACCAGCGGATAATTGTGATAATTCGGTATGATTTTGACCGCTTTTACATTCTTTGCGCTTACAATCGCGCGCCAGTTGGTCAAGGCGGGATTCACGACCGGCACGGGGATCAGCATGGGATGCCCCTTCACCGCCTTGAGCAAGTCTGCATTGCAGGCCGCGGGGTCCGGATACAGAATGGCGTCGGTTGAAGACACCAATGCTCTGGCAATGCCGGCGGCTTTTAAGCGGCGCGATAGCGCCCCGGCCGAATTCATATTAAATCTCTGAAACGGCCAATGACCTAATGATGTATTTACGTCTATGATCATAATTGTAACAGTTTCTTGGCGTTAAGCCCGAGAATCAATTCCCGGTCATGCCGGCTGATTTTGGCCCCGTAAATACGGCCGAGCTGGCATGAAAAATCGCGGATGGGAGCATCCGAGCCGTAAAGAATCCGTTCCGCGCCGAGTTTTTCAACCGCATATTCCACCATTCCCGCAAACGGCTGGGAGCCGGAGGTGTCAACATATACGTTGGGGCAGGGCCGGATATCCAGGATGCCGCGCGGACCGCAGCCGGTCATATGCGCCATGATGATTTTTGTTTTGGGATGGCGGCCGGCCAAATCGGCGATATCCGCGGGGCTGGATTCATCCAGCGCTTTGCCGACGGTCTTGTGCCAGGCGTGATGCAATACTGGAATATTCAACCCTGCGCAGGCTTCCATGATCGGATCCAGCTTTTTACTGCGCGCGTTTACGGCCACCCACAGTTTGATGCCCTTCAGATTTCCTTTTTCCACGCAACGGGTGATTTCCTTCAAGAGGAAACTTTTTTCGTGGTTCGGGTTCAGGAAGCAAAAGCCGATGATCGCGGCCGGGTATTGACGGGCCAGCCGCATGGTTTCATTGTTGGAAGCCGCGACCTGTTCCGGTGTTGTGCTGGGATATCCCGTGCCCAAATTGACCACTTTGGAAATGCCCAATCGGTGAACCTCGGCCAGGATTTTACCGACCTTCTTTGCGGGTATATGGGTATGAATATCAATGATCATGAATTATTTTCGTCGTGATTAATATTTTATTCCGCGGAGAACCGCGCGTCAGGTCAAATCCGATCCGGCCGCAAGCCTGTTCTTGCGGAGCGGCGCCGTCAAGTTTGACAAGATTGCCTTTATCCTGACACATGGATTTTCCCTCTGTTAAAACTGGTTTTGAATCAAATACTACTTGATTTTCTCCGGAATATCAATAATCATAGAGGGCAAATATGCAATCATTTCGGGCAGACAGCACGGAGCGCATGGCGCTTTTCAAGGAGTTGCAGGCGGACATTTTCTCCGTTACGGCCAACCATTTTGCAGCCTCGCCCGGCGAACAGACCAATCTGCATCTGCATCCCGACCGCTGGCATATCACTTATACTGTCCGCGGCAAAGGCGCGTGTCTCGCGGGCGGGCGGAAATACAATCTGCGGCCGGGTCTGGTCCATGTCGTTTATCCCAACGAAATACACAAATACCGTGCGGACGTTAAAACCCCCTATACCATTTATTTTCTGCACATCAACTGCGACGGACCGGTTGCCGAAATATTCCCGCGCGCAATTGCCGCCCGCCGTCTGAGCCGCAATACGCTCAGAATATTCGGTCAACTGACCCGTCTCTGCCACAGCGTTCCGCCGAAAAGATGTTCACTGCGGAAACACGCCTTGCTGGGAGTTCTGCTGGCGGACCTCCTTGAGCTTGACGAGGCGCCCGAACCGCGGGGTCAAATCGCCGCGCGCAGCCGGTCTGAACAGGCCGGATTCAAAGACATACTGGAACAATTGCGCATGCCGCCTTTCCGATATCCCGGAATCAACCGCATGGCCGCCCAACTCAACATGAGCCGCCGCTCCTTCACGGCGTATTTCAGAAAACTTGCGGGGATGTCGGCGCGGGCATATTACCTGCAATACCGCATGAGCCACGCCCGCATGCTGCTGGCAGCCGGCGAATTGCGCGTCAAGGAGGTTGCGCGCCGGTGCGGGTATTCCAATTCGCAGAATTTTATCCGGTCTTATAAAAAATACGGCGTGAGTAAATAGTTGTATCTCCGCGATAAGTCAAAATTAAAAAGTTTGAGATCATGTCCTGATGAGACGCATATATTCATCGTGATTACCGATCCAAAACCAGAAAAAAGTTTCTTCGTGGTGGATAGCAAGCGCCCGGTATCCGCCAGTGATCCTGATGGACCAGAGGTTTCCGACTTTCTTGAAACATAAGGAGGGATGTCTTGGATTTGTCTTCCATATTCGGTATGCGCGCCTGGCCATAGCCTTAACGCCTGGCGGAAGAGTATTATACGACTCCCAGAAGTCAGGAGTTGTCGAGGATTTCATCAAGTGGTTTTGTCCTTCCGGCGGCAATATCTCTGTGAACACGGTTAACGACAGACTTGAGGCGGCCTTCCGGCATGGAATCCTGTTTGATTTCTTTATCCCACGCATCCATTTGTTCAGCCTCAAATTTCGCAAGCCAGGACAGGAATTCATCCAATTCATCCGCCGGAAGCGTTTGAATTTCCTTTGTCAATCTTTCAAGAGTAGCAGTCATAATGTTGTTATTATCCAAATAAGCATTATAAATTCAAGTTTATTATTAAAGTTTTTTACAATTAGCTCGGGATATACCAAGCGCCGGGCCTTGGCCAGGATTTCCTCAACCTTTTAACATTTACATTCATACGTCCTTTCGATCCTCCTGTAAATCGTCTGTTTTCCGTATATCCAGCATGTCCGCGATCGTTTCATTGATTCGGTCTTCCGTCTCCTCGACAAAACGGCCGGTGACTGGCTGAAGATTTCCGTCCCTGACGGTTTGAATCACGGCATCGCCGAGCTGATTGCCGATATCCCGCGTCTGTTCGATGGTGCGGGGAATGAAGCCGCATGCGGGTCAGCCGGAATCGGTTTCTGATCAGCCCCGCAGCCCTGGAGAAAACAAGGTTGGGCATTGTCAAACGCTTCCTGGATGCGGTCATAGGCAAAACCCGGATAATCGCCGCCGATGAGCAGTCCGCCGCGGCTTGTGGGGTGGCAGGCGTAATTGAAAAAGACGCCGCGGACAACACCATCGAGCGACTCGATAGTCAGCACCGATACCTCGTGGTCATGCGGACCTTGCGGGTCCGGCGCCCAAAGCGCCCGACCAATGTTTTCCGGATCGGGCTTGCGGCGGCTGACCGCGAAATTGCACTGACCGATTCCGAAGTTCAGCCGAGCCGGATAGCGGTATTTCCAGGCGATGGATGCCGTGCTGGCCATGATCATGATCGCCCGGTGAACATATTCATGATCGATCCCGCCATGCCGATCGATGTCCTCGGTGCGGACACTCGGACCGCAATGGGTATGCGTCCCGCTGCACATTAAAGATTGATTTGCTTTCGCGCATATACACCCCGCGGAGAATGCACGGTTACTGTTATTATTGTTTCCCGTGCCGCGTGTGCTATCCACTCCAGAAATGCGCTGTCTCCGTTGGCGGCAGGATGCGTTTCATTCCGCCGGCGACTCAGGCGATCTTGCCGGCCAGCTCGACCATCAGTTCCACACCCTGCAACATTTAATTCAAAGGCAGTTTCAAAATCCGCGCGGCGTTTTGCCAGGCAATCGCGGCCTTTTCCTTCGGGGCGAGCGCCGCGTGCTTCAATTTGAGGAGCGCGGGGGTAACCTCCTTGAGAGGCGCGCCGCTGCCGAAGAGCAGGCTCTTTGCCCCGATTGTCCCGGCCAGGGCGGCTATCGCCTGTCCGTTGGCTGAGCGCAGGCGTGAGATTTCAAAATAAAGGCCGGGGTATTTCAATTTTTTATCCGGCGTGATCAGTTCTTCCGGCGATACCGCGCTTTCGGTGACCACGATGCGCGCCTTCGGGACGGCAAGCGAAAAATTTCCAATTTCATCCACGCTCAAAACCCGTTCCGTGTCCATCCAGTTCCGGCCGCGGACGTCAACAACCCGGGCGGGAATGAAGACCGGCAGGCCGAGCGCCGTGGCGGCGGAAAGCATCGCCGGCGCTTCCGGGGACGTCAGGTCATAATTATGATATTGCGGCGTCATGCGCAGGGCTTTCATGCCCAGTTTTTTCGCGCAGTCAGCCAAATCTTTTTCCCAGGCGGCATAGAGCGGATTCAGGGTGGCCACGCCCGCAAAAAAAGCGGAATGGCCGGCCAGCGCTTCGGCCAGCTCCAGATTGGCGTCATGGCAGTTGTTGTAAAATAAGCCGTTCGTGTTGGCCACCGCCGCGCCGGTTATTCCCCTGGATTTCAAAAGACGCTTCAAATCGGAAATGTTTTCATGCGGGACTTTGCGGAAAGGCCAGTGGCCGGCGGCGGTGTTGGCGTCAAAAATCATTTTACTCTCCGTTCCGACAGGATTTGATGAAAATTTCCGGAAAATATTTTTTGGAGTTGTTTGTCCGACAAATCCGCGTCAATAATTTTCCCGATTCCTTCCTCAAACGACATATCGGTGGCAAATAAAGCCCGGTCTTCGCCGATGGTTTTGACGGTTTTATTAACCATGCCGGCGTCAATCACCGAGCCGCTGGTGTCCAGGAAATACTTCGCCTCCGGCGGCAAGGCCTCCAGCGTCCGCAGATTCCATTCCCAGTCGCCGCCGCCGCCGATATGTCCCTGAACCAGGATTGTTTCCGGAAACATTTTCAGCGCCTTCAGAAAATGGCCGGCGTGGCTGAAGCGCGGCTGGAGTTTTTGCGTGACGGAATCAGTCGCCTTGCCGGCGTGCATCAGCACGGGAATCCCGAGTTGCGCGGCATATTCCATGACGGGCGTCAGGGCCGGATCGCAGATGAAATACTGGTGATATAATTTTACTCCCAGCATGCCTTTGCGGACAATACAGCGCTCCATTTCGGCAAGGCTTTCGCGGGCGTGGCCCGGATTCAGGAAACAGAATCCGCGAAAACGCTTTGACATGGCCATGGCCTCCAGAACCGCGTCGTTGCCGGCATGGAATTCGTCCGGCGCGGGCGAATCGCCCGTCAGCGGACAGGAAACGCAGATTTTGTCAATGCCGAGCTTTTCCGCCGCCTCTAAAACCGTCCGGGCGTTTGCGCGGTTCAATTTCCCAGCCTGCATTCGGACATGATTATGGAAATCAACCGGTTGATATTTGCCGACGTTTATTATTTTGGTTTGCATGGGCGTTTCTTCCTTCGATTTCCCGCCGCTTGACACTTCTTGCCATAATGGTATGCTACATGTATAAAGAAAGGATATTCTGTCTTGCTACATGTGTCAAGCAAGGAAATGAAAAAAAGCGCAAAAAAACGCAGCCGACCTGAAACGCCCGGAAAAGTGAGCGAAATCGCGGAACGTTTCGGTCTTTCCCGCGTCACGGTCTCGTATATTCTGAACGACCGCTGGGCGGCGCGGGGGATTTCCCGCGCTACCGCCGAAAAAGTCCTGGACTATGTCCGCGAGGTCGGTTTCCGGCCGAACCTGCTGGGCCTGGCCCTGCGGGGCAAAACGGTGAAGGAAATTGCCGTGCTTATCCCGGCGCGGCCGGTGGATCATCATAAAAACGCTTTTTTCAGCCTGGTTGAGAGGTTGGAACAAACCCGCAAAACTTATATCGTCCTGCCGTTCGGCAATGACAACATGGCGGACACGGTTCAATTTCTGAAGATATACAGAGTTGAGAAGCTGATAGTTTTTTCCGCCGGCATCAACAAAGACAATCTTGGTTCATGGGTCAGATTCTTCGGAAGCGTTCCCCGCGCCGCCTGCATGCTCTATGACTTTCCCTTCCCGGCCGTCAATCCCGATGCGCTTTTGTTGTCCGGAAAAAGCGCTGTCGTCGGTTTTGACCGCGCCCGCGCCCGGAAACAGGCCCTTGATTTCATGATTGCGGCGGGATACAAGCGGCTGATACTGCCCAAAGGCTTTTTTGAGACCATCCCGGAAAAATATTATCCGCGCGGCGGGATCCGGGCGGAATTTTATGAATTGGCGTCCGATGGTTTGACGCCGCTTTTCAAACGGGGGGAGCTTGCCGCGGAACGCCTCCTTTCCTTTGCGCGTCATGGCCTGCCAAAGGCCGTTTATGTTAATGACGACCGGGTCGCCGCTGGGATGATTCATCGTCTCCGTGAAAAGGGAGTGCGCGTTCCCGGACAACTGGCTTTTATTTCCTGGGACGGTCTGCCTGAAAGTTTATATTTTGAAGTGCCCTTGACTGCCGTGGTCGTTCCGCACGAGGCCATGCTCGCGCGCGTGTTTGCCTGGCTTGAGGGCCGGGAAAAGCCAAGGTTGACAAGAATTTCCACGCGGATCCGCGAGGAAGCATCCCTCCCGGCGATTGCCCGGTCCGGTTGATCATGGCAGGGAACATTTTTTCCGGTAGGCGGTGGGCGTGAGTCCCGTGGCTTTGCGGAAGTGCCCGTTTAATTTTTTTGCGTCGGAGAAACCGGCCTGTTCCGCCACGAGGTTTATCCCCCGGTTGGTTTCAGCCAGCAGTCTTTTGGTCCGGTCAATCCGGGCGCGGATAATGGCCGCATGAATTGAACTGGATAGTTTGTCCCGGAACCGCCGTTCAAGGTTGCGCCGGCACAGTAACGGCGCGGCTTTGAGCACATCCTCCACGCCGATGTGTTTCTGGCAATTGGCGGCAATGAACTGCATGGCTTTTGCCAGGACCGGATCGTCAATCGCAAAAAATTCGGTTGACCGGCGGATGACAATATCAAGCGGCGGCAGTTTTATCCGGCGCGGGCGCGGTTCTTTGCCCTTCATCATCAGATCAAGCATTTGCGCGGCTTCAAATCCCAGCCGGGGCGCATCGGTGGCGATGCTGGTCAGCGGCACGGAAGCCATTTCGCAGAGCATGACGTTGTTGTCAACGCCGATGACGCCCATATCTTCCGGCACGGCCAGGCCGAGTTCGCGGCAGGCGTCAATGACCATAACGCCCACAAAATCAGTGGCGGCGAATATGCCCGTGCGCGGCGGCAATGATTTCAGCCATTTCTTCAAACCCGCCGCCGTCCATAAATATTTAAAAGGCGTCCGCCCGGTCCCGGGCGGCGATAATGAACGGCATGCCACCCCGGATTTTTTAAGGCCTTCGGCAAAGCCGATTCCCCTTTCATGCGACCATTCTCTGGGGTGGTAGAATCCGACAAAGCCGAAAGCCCGGCAGTTTAATCCCAGCAAGTATTCGGCCGCCATTTTTCCTACGGCAAAGTCGTCGTTGATAATCGCCGGTAATCCCGGCGTGAAAGCGCTGTTAACCACGCTGACCATGGGTATATCCATCTGGTTGACGACTGTGGCCAGCGGCTTTTCATAGACCTGGAGAATGGCGCCGTCGCATTGCTTTAAAATTTCCGGCCAATGGTGGCTGGCAAACGGGTTGGCGGCAATCTGCCACTGCGCGCCGCCCCGGATATAATGCAGAATACCCTCCAGCAGGCGGCGGTTGTGTTCAAACTCCATGTAAAGCCTGATGCCGACTTTGCGGGTCATTTTTTTTGCATTGCCCGGAAACGTTTAATGAGCGCATTGGTGGAAGAATCATGCTTGAGTTTTGCCGGCCGCGCAACCTGCAATTCCGGCAGTATTTTCCCGGCCAGCTCCTTGCCGAGCTGGACGCCCCACTGGTCAAAGGGATAAATGTTCCAGATTGCGCCCTGGGTGAATATTTTATGTTCGTAAAGAGCGATCAGCTTGCCGAGCGCGGCCGGATTAAGCCTTGCGGCCAAAATAGTGTTGGTCGGCCGGTTGCCCTCAAAAGTCCTGTGCGGAATCAATCCGGCCGCAATTTTTTCCGCGGCCAACTCGCCCGCGGTCTTGCCGAACGCCAGCGCTTCGGTCTGGGCAAAGAAATTGGCCATAAGCATGGCATGGTGTTCGCCGAGTTCTTCAACGGGCCTGCCAAACCCGATGAAATCGGCCGGGACCAGTTTCGTGCCCTGGTGCAGAAGCTGGTAAAACGCGTGCTGGCCGTTGGTGCCGGGCTCGCCCCAGATTATCGGCCCGGTCTGCCAACGGACTTTTTTCCCGTTTCGGGCGATGCTCTTGCCGTTGCTTTCCATGTCCGCCTGCTGGAGATAAGCCGGGAAACGCGCCAGATACTGGGAGTAGGGCAGAACGGCCTGGGTTTGCGCGTTGAAAAAATTATTATACCATATTCCCAGCAGGGCCATGATCACCGGCATGTTTTTATTCAGGGGCGCGGTCAGGAAATGTTGGTCCATGGCGTGAAAGCCGGCCAGCATCCGGTTGAAATTTTCAGGGCCGATTGCCAGCATCAGGGCAAGGCCCACCGCCGAACAGAGCGAATAGCGGCCGCCGACCCAGTCCCAGAACGCGAACATGTTTTCCGGGTCAATTCCGAATTCCCTTACCTTTTCCGTGCTGGTGGAAACCGCCACAAAATGTTTTTTAACCGCTTTTTCGGTTTTCAGCCGGGCCAAACACCAGGCGCGCGCCGAAAGCGCGTTGGCAATCGTCTCCTGCGTGGTGAAGGTTTTTGATACGACCACGAACAACGTTTCCGCGGCGTCCAGTCCGCGCACCGCTTCCAGCAGGTGGGCGGCGTCAATATTGGAGACAAACTTTACATTCAGGTCCCTTTTAGCGTACGGCTTGAGGGCCTCGTAAGCCATGGCGGGCCCGAGGTCCGAGCCGCCGATGCCGATATTGATTATGTTGCGGATCGTTTTGCCGGTGTGGCCGCGCCATGCATTTTCCCGGACCGCGCGGCTGAAACGGTCCATTTGGCGCAAAACCCTTTTCACTTCCGGCATGACGTCCGTGCCGTTGGCCAGGATTGGCCCGCCGGAAATATGGCGCAGGGCGATATGGAGCGCCGGCCGGTTTTCGGTGCGGTTGATCGCCTGGCCCGAAAACATTGCCCGGCGCGCTTTTGCGATCCCACATGCGCGCGCCAGGGCAAACAGGGCGCGCATGGTTTCGGAAGTAACCCGGTTCTTTGAATAGTCCAGCGTGAGACCTTCGGCGGAAAGGGTGAATTTCTGGGCGCGGCGGGAGTCCCGTGCGAATAAATCGCGAAGATGAACATTTCGTATCCGGCGGCAATGTTGCGCAAGATGTTTCCATTCCGGAAGGTTGATCGGATTAAATCCATTCTTTTTCATTGAGAGATTCTTTTAGCTTTATTAATAAGCGTTTGTGTTGCATTATTCTAGCCTGATGTCCGCATTTTGGCAAAATTTATTTGCATTTTTCCGCGCCGCGCCGGCCGTATTAAAATATGCTTTGTCCGGCCGCTGGCGCGCCATTGGCGGCGATAAGCCTCCCGGAGAACATCTGGTCGGCGATGATTTTTTCGGCGTCGGCGTGGCCGGTGGCGAAGACTCTGCCTGCGATGATATTATTGTCGCGCGCCTGAGAGAGCTCGGTTTGCGCCGCGTACGGGTTGATTTTGCGGCCGCCAGCCGCAGTACATTTCAGGAACGGCTGTTGAGGAGACTGATTGACGAAAAGTTCAAAATCTGCCTCCACCTGGTGCAATCCCGTTCCGAGGCCGAGTCCCTGCCGGGCAACGCCCAGGCCGGCCGGGACTGGCGGCTGTTTGTGGCCGAAACTCTGGCCGCCTACGGCCATGAGGTTGATCTTGTTGAAATCGGTTCAACCTGTAACCGGCGCAAATGGTCCGGTTATACCCTGCCGGGGTATCTGCACGCCTGGCGGATTGCCTGCGAGGCGGCGTCCGCCCATAATTGCGCGCTGGCCGCCCCCAATGTAACCGATTTTGAGCCGGTTTACAATATTGCCTTGTTGAGCCGGATGAAACAGCTCGGGTTGCTGCCCGCCGTTCATACCGACAATCTTTTTGTGGAGCGCGCCTCGGAACCGGAGTCCTACGACCATAAAATCGCCGGCCGGATTTTTGCCGGTGTTTTCCGTTTCAACCTGGTTCGCAAGGCAATGACGCTCAAAGATATTGCCTTGTCTTTCGCTGTGCCGAAAACCATTTGTCCGCATGTTTCCTGGAGTTTGCGGAGAATCGCGCGTTTTCTGGGAGAAACCGAAGAAAAACAGGCTGATTATCTGGCGCGTTATTGCTGTCTGGCCGCCGCGAGCGGCGCCCTTGAAAATGTTTACTGGGGGCCGTTGATCGGCCAGCGCGAGGGGTTGATTGACGACGGCACCGCGGAATTTCCGGAAATACCGCATGTAACCTTTTACGGCGAGGCGCGCGGCAATCCAGCCGGTTATCGTGTCCGGCCCGCATATTTCGCCTTTAAGGCCGTGAACCGGTTATTGTCCGGAACGGCTTACAGCCGCAAAATCCCCTCGGAATACGGCCTTGAAATCCATGAATTCCGCGCGAAAAGCGGCCTGCTCCATGTTGCCTGGACGATGAACGGACGTTGCGCCCTGACCGGAGACTGTTATGCAAAAGAGGCGCTGAAACGCGCGCGCTTTTACTCGCGCGCCGGCGTTCCGCTGGACGAGCCGCCCGCCATGATTTCCGAAAGCCCGGTTTATATTTTCTGGCCCGGTCCGGGATTTTCCGAAAATCGCGCGCCCGCGCCGGCAATGACGGGCAAGCCGCGCGTCCTGCAACACATCCGTTTCGCGAACACGGCCGGAAGGAAATATGATTTTATCGCGCGCGATAATCTGGAAGGCGTCTGCCGGCATGATTATGCCGGCAAAATATTGGATATAATTGCGCCGCCAACGGCGGACGCGAAGGCAAAAATTCTCCGCGACGCCCGCAACCGGGTCTGGCGCGCCCTGCCCGGCGGGGATACAAATGAAAACGTAATCGTCAAACAATTCAGGCCGTTGCCGCTGATCAGGCGTTTTTTGTCCGGGCATAAGGGCGACAAGGCCCTGCGCAGCTGGAACGGAGCCCAGGAGCTTTTACGGCGCGGCATCGCCACGCCGGGGCCGATCGCGTTTTTTCATGGTTCAAAAGCGCCCCTTGCGCGCGCAGGCTGGTACGTGTGCGAGGATTTTGCGGAAAGTTTTTCCGTCCGGAAAGCTTTTACCGCTTTCAGCGAAACTTACCATGCACGGGGGAACAATGGCGCCGAATTTGAGGGACTGCAGGACGGCGAGTTTTACGATCAGCTGGCGCTTTTCCTGAGAACAATCCATGACCGGGGCGTTTATTTCCGGGACCTTTCCGCCGGGAATCTTCTCTTCAGAATACAACCCGGCCGGGACATTGCGTTCGCGCTGATTGACACCGCCCGCGCCGTCTTTTGCTATAAAAGCATCGGCTTGCGGGCAAGGCTTTGCGACCTGATGCGGATGTGCCACCCCTTGTGCTGGAAAGGCAGGAGAATGTTTCTTGCCAGATACATGGCATCCTTCGGCCGGGATTACCGCTTTTGGATGAACATTCCCTTTTATTATTATGATTTGAAGCATTTCGTGAAAGGCATGTTGCGAAAAAAAATCATAAAAAAACAACCGGGGCGGGAGTAACCAAAACATGAGCGAAGCAAAAATCTTCAAGTATTTTGTCCGTGTTCCTTATGCCCACACCGACCAGATGCGGTTTGTCTATTACGCGAATTATCTTGTGTATTTTGAAATGGCGCGCGCCGCAATGCTGAGAGAAACGGGCCTGCCTTACGGCGAGCTGGAAAAACAGGGGGTTTTCCTGCCGGTGGTGGAAGCGCACTGCGCATACAAGACGCCGGCGCACTACGACGATGAGTTAAAAATCGTTTCGCGCTGCGAAATCAAGGGCGTTCGGTTGCGCGTTGAATATGAGGTCTTCCGCGGGAACGACCTGATCGTTACCGGTTACACGGTCCACGCCTGCGTTTCCGCGGACCTCAAAATCATCCGTCCGCCGGTCTTTCTGCAGAAGCTGGTTGCTGCGCCGCCGCCATGAGCCGCTTCATCCCGCCGGCGCCCAGGATGGCGTCCGTGGTCTTGAAATGGCATTTGGCCGTCTGCCGGAGAACGTCCGGGCCGTTCTTATCCACAAGCTGTTTGGCCGCTTCCAGCGTCTGCGCCGAGGCGCCTTTCGGAAAACGCTGATGGTATTGCTCCTGCATTTTGCGGAGCCCCAGCAAAAAGGCCTCGCGCGCCAGGATGGAGGCGGCCGCCACGGCCACGTCGGACTCGGCCTTATGGCGCTGCTGCAGGACGATTTTTCGGCCCTTGGCCATTAAGGCTTTTTCAATGAGATGTTTATGGCCGAATTGATCAGAAATGGCGCGCGGGCATTCCGGAACATTGGCCAGTATGTTTTCAATCGCGCGGGCGTGCCCCCACGCCAGCACCAGATTGACGTTTTTCATCTTTCCGTAAAGCCGGTTGTAGGCCTGCGCGCCGATAACAACGATGCTGAAGCGTTTCCCGAGCATTTTGCGGATTTGGCCGGCCAGCTCAACAATGCGCTTGTCGCTGGATACGTTCTTGCTGTCTTTGACTCCGCGCGCCAGCATGCTTTTCGCGAGCGTTTTGTCCACATAGGCGGCCGCGATAACGAGCGGTCCGAAATAATCGCCCTTGCCGCTTTCATCCACGCCGATATGCGCTTCAAACTGCTCGGGTTTCAGCTCTTCTTCGTAACCCGTCCCGGCCTGGCCGAGCACCTTCGGTTCCAGAATGAACTGGACAAAATCCTTCGCCCCCTTTCCCTGCACGAGGCATTTGCCGCTCTGGTAAATGGCCACCTTGTATTCGTCCGTTTCCGCCGCGGCAATGGTGTAGGGGATTTGAATCGGCCGGTAATTTCCCTTTGTCAGGAGATCGCTCATGATAATCTGCTGCGCCTCGGTGAGTTTGAAGGTGAAGGAGGTTTTTTCAAGCGGGCCGGCCGGCGCCTCCGGGCGCCGGGGGTAAACAGGTCTGACATAGTGCGGTTTGAACATTTTAAATTGTTCCGTTAAAACACATTTTTGACCTTTTCAGTTATGCGCGACCGCAATGGCTTTTGCAAGCGCCGGTCCGGCTGCCGGTCTCCGGCAATCGTTTGGCGCGGGAAATGATGTGAATTGATAGGCAATTTTCAAGCGCGTGTCAATGAAACAAAATAATTCCGCAATTCACCGGAAAGGAAGCGCTTTATCCAGGGAATCAACGCCGGCAAAGAGCATGGCCAGGCGGTCAAAACCGAGCGCGACCCCGGCCGAGGGGGGCAGGCCTTTTTCCAGCGCGGCCATAAATTCAGCGTCAACCTCATAAACCTCTTTGCCGAAGACACGGCGTTTCTGGGCGCATTCCTCAAACCTTGCGCGCTGTTCGGCCGCGTCGGTTAATTCGGTAAAGGCATTGGCGATCTCTATGCCGGCCAGGTACAATTCCCAGCGCTCGGCCAGGCGCCGGTCGTCCGGTTTCAGCCGGGCCAGGGCGGCGGCCGGGGCGGGGTAATCCAGCAGGACAACCGGCCGGTCCGCCGGCAGATTAGGCTCAACGCGGTTGACCAGGTCGTCGTCAAACCGGACTTCGTCAAAATCAGCGGCCGGATTCCATCCGGCGAATTTTTCAAAGAGTTTTTCAACGGAAAACGACTGCCATTCTTGTCCGATATTCAGGGGTTTGCCGTTGACGGTAAAAACCAGCCGGCCGAGGCATTTTTCCGCCAGATGCTTTACGAGTTCCCGGGTCTCCGTTAAAATATCCAGGTAACCGGCGTTTACCCGGTACCATTCCAGCATGGTAAATTCCGGGTTGTGCAGCCGCCCCCGTTCTCCGGCACGGAAACATTTGCCGACCTGAAAAATCCGTTCGTAGCCGGCGCCCAGGAGACGTTTCATGTGCAGTTCGGGGGAAGTGCGCAGATATCCCTCGCCGGCGGGGCAGGCGTCAATGTGGAGTTCCAAGGCCGGGGTTCTGACCAGCACGGGGGTTTCCACTTCAAGATACCCCCCCTCGCGAAAGAATTCGCGTGTTGCGGATAACATCTTGGCGCGCAGTTCAAGAACTGATTTAAACCCGCCGAGACGTGTTTTTTCATCTTGAAACATATGAAAGTTACGGTGACGATAACCGGGCGCAGTTTATAAAGTGCGCCCAAGGCCTGAAGGTCATGCAGATCAAAAATATTGAACAGCGCGGAATTACAATTGCATCCGGCCGGTAATTCCCGGCAAAACGGACTATAGCACCTTGGTAGCGCGGACGCGGTCGGCATAACCGCCGGTGCGGGTGTCAATTTTGACGATGTCGCCCTGGTTGATGAAGAGCGGCACCTGCAGTTCGTATCCGCCCTCAATTTTGGCCTGTTTCTGAACGTTGGTGGCCGTATTGCCGCGGAAGCCGGGTTCGGTTTCCTTGATTTCCTTTTCAACGAAGGTCGGCAGTTCCACGTCTATGGGGCGTCCGTTATGAATCAGGATTTCCGCTTCAATATCCTCTGTCAAAAAGAAACGCGAGTCGCCGAGCACTTCGGCCGCAACGCCGACCTGCTCAAAATTTTTATCAACAAAAATGTAATTTTCGCCGTCCTGGTATGAAAACCGCACGGCGCGCTCTTCCAGTTTGGGCTCGTCCAGCTTGTCGTTGGTCCGATAACTTCTGGAAAGAGTGCTGCCGTTAAGCAGGTTTTTCATTTTGCAGTTGTAAATCGCCGCGCCTTTCCCCGGTTTGACAAAATTAAAATCGGTGATGATATAAGGTACGCCGTCAATTTCCACCCGCAGTCCCTTGCGCAAATCGGATGCCGAATACATATTCTCTTTTTCTCCTCCCCGTGGTTGTTCCAGATGCGGCGTTTTTTTTAATATAACGCGCGGTTTTTGGCAAGCCTGTTTTTTTCCCGCGCCCGCGGAATACTGGCGGAGAGGGCGGGATTTGAACCCGCGGTGCCCTTTTGGGGCACATACGATTTCCAGTCGTACACCTTCGGCCGCTCGGTCACCTCTCCGTTTTTTTGCTCTTCTCCGGAAAAATCAGTCCCCGAAGATTCGGCAAACAAATAATTTACCTTTTTAAAGCCGCGGAATCAATTTTTTAATTCTTGCCTCTTTTTTTTTCGGGACAATTGTTTTCACCCTTCTTCGCCAAGATGCCCTGTGGCTCGCGACCTTCATAGCCCCTTGGGCGAAGTAATATGCGTGGCGTTCCTGAAGCGCGCGCCGGCCGGTTTGGAACACGGCGCAGGCTTTGTCCGGCGCCGCGGCCATGCCTGGCCGCGCAAGAATATAGCGGCCGAACTCCTTCCAAGGTTATCCGGCGGGTCAATACTTGAAAGTGCTGGACCCGATGTATTCGCGCAGAATGGACGTGGGCGGAACCGCGTTTTTGACCACGCCGAGGAAGTTTGAGAGAAATTCCTGCAGCCGCCTGGCTTCGGCGTATTCGGGATCGGCCGGCTTGATTTGCATCAGGAGCGGTTCAACCAGCGGTTTGAGGACGGCCAGTTCGTAATCCAGGGCGGAATTGAAAAAGACATCGGCCTGGCCCTGGAACGGGAAAATCCATCGTTTTTCACCGCGCCGCACCACCGGCCACATTTTCAGGGTGGTCAGGGGCGGATTACCGCGAAAGATATGGTCGCGGATCATGCGGCGCATCAGGCGGTTGTCGGTTGTTGATATCCGGTTGTGGCAGTCAATGTTGAGCTGGGTCATGGCGCTGATGTAAATTTTAAATTGCCGCCGCCGGTCCAGCATGGGTGTAAAGGCCGGGTTCAGGCCGTGAATGCCCTCAACGATGACGATCTGATCCCGTTCAATTTTCAGTTTCCGGCCCGTCATGATCCTTTTTTTGCGGCCGAAATCAAAACGGGTAAGCTCAATTTCCCCGCCGTGGATCAGGCGGACAAGGTGCCGGTTGAAAAGGGCGACATCCAGGGCCTTGATATGCTCGTAATCTGGCTTGCCGCTTTTGTCGCGGGGCGTCTTTTCATTGTCCACGTAATAATTGTCCAGTGAAAGCGTGATCGGCCGCATGCCGTTCACTTCCATCTGGATCGCCAGCCGTTTTGAAAAAGTCGTTTTGCCGGCGGCGGACGGCCCCGAGATGAACACCAACCTGACCTGTCCCCGGCGCGCCTGGATGGCGTCGGCAATCCGCGCTATTTTTTTTTCATGGAACGCTTCGGAAATTCTGATGAAATTGACGATTTCGCCGGCGGCAATAAGTTCGTTCAACCGGCCGACATTGCTGACGCCGAGAATGCGGCCCCATTCCTTGTGTTCGTGAAAAATATTGAACAAGTGCGGCTGCGCGCGGAATCCGGCCGCGCGCCGCGGATTTCGCGGATCGGGAAACTGCAGCACGAGTCCCGGCGGATAATTGATCAAACGGAAACATTTCAGGTCTTCGGCGCGGGAAGCCAGGGGGCCGTGGGCCAGATCAAAGAAACCATCGCACCAGTGAACGGTTATCTTGGGCGGGTTGCGGAAACGCAGGAGATCGGCTTTTTCTTTCAGGCCGGCGCGTTCCAGCAGTTTGATCGCGTCCGCGAATGAAAGGTTGCGTCTTTCAATAGCCGGGTTTGCGGCCGCGGTCTGCCGCATTTTTTTTTCAATTTGACGGAAAAGCGCCGCCCGGCCGCCTTTTTTTGCGTTTTCAACGGTGTAAAAAACTCCGGTGCTGAGCGAATGTTCAATGCAGAGCCGGACACCGGGAAAGTATTGGCAGACGGTTTTGGCCAGCAGAAAGGAAAGCGAATTGCGGTAAATGCGCATTCCCAGCGGGTCGGCCGCCGTCAGGAAACGCACCCGGCAGTTGACTTTCAGAGGATAAGAAAGCGAAACTGTGTAATGGTTGACCAGCGCGCCGATGAAAGGAAAACCGCGCTTGTCAAGCGGGGTTCTCAAAAGGGCGGAAACCGGCGTGTTAACCGGGTAATTTTGCGCGGCGCCACCTTCAACGGAAACCTGAATCTGGTTCATAAATTACGCATCGCGTGAAAAGCGGGGCGCATCCCGCCGGACGGCCGGAGCAATGCTCCGCTGGGAACAAAGCCCCGCTGTCCAGAACAATCGCGTTTCGCGTTTACGCCTTGCGCCCGCCGATGCCCCTGGTCTGCTTCGTGATGGCGTGCGCTTTTTCCCTTGGACGCAACGCGCGGACCGCTTTCCCGGCGTGCCACATCTCGGAATTGCCGAGGGCGTTTAATTCCTTGGCCAGCTGTTTCTGATAGTCCGGCCGTCCGCACGAAGCGATCACGCGTTTGGTTTCAAAGCCGCTCTTGACCTTCCGGTACAGCTCGTTGAAGACCGGCATGACCGCCGCCTTGAATCTCGGTTTCCAGTCCAGCGCGCCGCGCTGGGCCGTGGCGGAACAGTTGGAAAACATCCAGTCCATGCCGTTTTCGTCAACAAGCCGGATAAGACTCTGGGTCAGTTCTTCAACCGTCTCGTTGAAAGCTTCACTGGGCGAATGGCCGTTTTTGCGCAAAACATCATATTGCGCCTCCATGATTCCGGCCAGCGCGCCCATGAGCACGCCGCGCTCGCCGGTCAGGTCGCTGTAGACTTCCCCCTCAAAGGTGGTCGGAAAAAGATAACCTGAGCCGATGCCGACGCCGATTGCCAGGCAACGCTGTTTGGCGCGGCCGGTGGCGTTTTGGAACACGGCATAACTGGAGTTGATTCCCGCCCCTGAAAGGAAATTGCGCCGGACGGAAGTGCCGGAACCCTTGGGAGCCACCATGATCACGTCCACGTCTTTCGGCGGCACGATTCCCGTCTGGTCGCGGTAGACTATTGAAAACCCGTGCGAAAAATAGAGGGCGTCGCCTTTCTTCAGGTTGCGCTTGACGACCGGCCAGATTTGTTTCTGGGCCGCGTCGGAAACAAGGATTTGGATAATTGTGCCGCGGCGGACGGCCTCGTCAATTTCAAACAGCGTTTTCCCGGGGACCCAGCTGTCCTTCCGGGCGCGGTCCCAGTCGCGCTTGAACTGTTTGGACTGGCCGATGATTACCTTGAAGCCGTTGTCCTTCAGGTTGAGCGCCTGGGCCGGCCCCTGGACGCCGTAACCGATAATGACGATGGTTTCGTTGCGCAGGATTTTCTTGGCTTTGGCCATGGGAAATTCCTTGCGGGTGACAATTTTTTCTTTCGTTCCGCCAAAATCAATCAAGGGCATCTTTTTTTCCTCCGGAATTTATTACCTGATTTCGCTTGAGCGTTTAACCTGGTTATATAAATTATTTCAACGCCCGCCGGAGTCAAGCAAAAAACACCGGAACCCCGGGCCTAATTTGGCGTTGACAACCGGGAAAGGCCCGCATAATAATTAAATATTTAACGAATAGTGTCTTAAAAAGAAAAAAGGGGGATTGTTTATGCAGAAAAACGCATTCATAACGGGGCTGGCGGTTTCGGCGGCGGCCTGTTTTATCGGCGCATCCGGCGGGTCTGTTTTTGCGGCGGACAAGACCGGCGGCAACTTGCGTTACAGCATCAGTGTTTCCAAGTTCCAAAACAAGGCCGGCTGGTCCGGACGCTGGGACGTGGGCGACGGTTTCGGCTCAATCATGACCGACGCTCTGCAGGCTTCCGGAAAATTCGTCGTGCTTGGCGAAAAGGATATGCGCAAGGAAGCCATGGATGAACAGGATCTCGCCGCCAGCGGCCGGACCGCCGGCGGAAAAAAGGCTCCCCAAACCGGCCGGATGACCCCGGCCCAGCTGCTGGTCAAGGGTGATATCACCCACGTGCAGGACAGCACCACCGGCGGGGGCGGGGGTGTTTCGCTGTACGGATTCAGGGTCGGCGGGTCCAAGGACCGCGCGGAAATCAATGCCACCATTTATATCATTGATTCCGCCACCGGCCAGGTTAAGGCTTCCACCAAGGTCGTCGGCAAGGCCGGGCGCAAGGGGCTTAATATCGGCTATAGCGGTTCCCATTTCGGCGGCGATTTGGGCGGGTTTATGAAGGATAACGTTGGCAAAGCCTGCGAGGACGCCGTGGCCCAGGCCGTTGAATTTCTTGAAAAACAACTTGAAAAAATTCCCTGGGAAGGCACGGTTCTCAAGACCGGCGATAAAATCCTGATCAACCGCGGCAGCCGCGAAGGGGTGGAGGAGGGGATCGTGTTCGCGGTCGGCGAAACGGAAACGATCACCGATGATGACACCGGTGAAGTGCTGGATACGGAAATCAAAGAGGTTGGTAAAATCAAGGCCGTGAAGGTCAAGGAAAAAATCACCTATTGCGAGGCCCTGGAAGGCGGCGGTAAAATCAAGGCCGCCATGTCCGTCCAGCCGGAAAAATAACGGTGGAAACAAAATCTCAGATGTGCGGGACATCTATTTTTAACATGCGGCGTTTTTTTTGCGGCGGCGTTGTTTTCCGGCTCAAATTATGCGTTTTTTTGGCGGCTGTTTTGACGGCGGCGGCGCGGCCGGCAGAGTCTTTCGCCGCACTCGGCGATAATGAGCTCAAGATATCCCGCGCTTACGGCGAGCCCGCGGCCGAACAAAAATTGTCGCCGTCCCTGACGGAAAGACGTTATCGCGCCGAAGGTCTGGAGATTGCCGTTGTTTTTTTAAACGGCACCAGCCAGTGTGAGATTTTCAAAAAAAGCGGCGGTTCGCCCCTGACCGACGGCCAGATCGGGAAGATACTGGAGGCCAACGGCAACCGCCTCGTCTGGACGCCGGATGCGCCGCCGGATAAGAATCCGCGCGCTTGGGTGATCGCCGGCCCGAAGCCGGCCGCCCCGGAATTATCAAGGGAGCCGGCGGTTCTCGCCGTTTCGGCCCGTCCGGACGCCGCCGGGGGCGGACAACTTATTGCGGTTGACATGCTTGAGACGCCCGGTGATGCCGTCCCGGCCCCGGCCGCTCCTTCCGTCCTGCGCCGGGCGGTCTATTTTCAGGGAACAACCAATGCCAGTCTTAAAATCTTCACGGCGGCCTACGAGGCCGTTGCCGGGCGCGAGCTTCCGCACCAGAAACAAAAGCCGGCTCAGGATCGGTAAAAGCCGCGTTGTCCGCGGCTTGGGCAATGCCGCCGGCGGGCAATGCCCGCTTGAGCGAAAACGAATATTACACGATTTTTGTGCAATATTAGGGTTATAACATCCGCCGGCGTTTGTCTTGCGCGGAGCATGCTTTTGCGCATGAAGGCATGGTTTTTTCAATATTAACCGTAAACCGTCACAGGTTTTGGATGGCAGTTCTGCCGTCTCAAATGAAAATCCGGTTCATTTATTTGATTTTTCTGGTTTTCCCGGTTCTTTCCGTTGCGCCTGTTTTGGGCGCCGGCGAAATAGATTTCGGGCCTTTCTTTCAAAAGGACACGGACGTTTTCGGCCATGAACGCCGGCGCGCTCTGGGGCCGTTGTTTGAATCCCGGCGGACCGGGGAAGGCGACCGGCTTCTGGCCTTTCGTCCGTTCTACACTTATGCCTTTAATGCGGCCAATAATTTATACCGGCGCCAGATCATATATCCGGTCTGGATGGAAAAAGGAAATGCTGACGAACTGGATTGTCATTTCATGCTCCTCTGTACTTATCACGACTTTGACGTCAACAATCCCCTTTCAAAATACCGGTTATGGCTTGTTCCCCTTTATTTTCAGGGGCGGGATATAAAAGGCGCGCCGTATCTGGCGGTTTTTCCGCTGGCCGGAAGCATCCGTGAATTCATAGTATTTGACGAATTTCGTTTCGCGCTTTTCCCCTTTGCCTTCGGCACCCGCGTAAACGAGGTCAAGACGACGGCCGTTGTCTGGCCCATCCTGTCCAGGACAACCGGGGGGGGGAACGACCGCTTGAGCGTGTTTCCGTTTTATGGCTATTCAAATCTGCGCGCAGAATCGGCAAAACAGTATTTTCTCTGGCCGATCTGGACTTATGCCCATTACGACCAACCGCAGTCGCCCGGTTACGCCTATATTGTCTTTCCGTTTTACGGCCGGGTTAAGCTGGAAAACCAGAGTTCGCTCATGCTGGTTCCGCCCCTTTTTCGTTTCGCGCGCGGCGCCGGGCAGAGCCTGACTTATTGTCCCTGGCCGTTCATCCAGCACAGCGCCGGCAAGGAAAACCGGTTTTATATATGGCCGCTGATCGGCCATAAACACAGGGACACGAGCGCCTATTCGTTTTTTCTCTGGCCGCTGGGGACGCGTTACGAACAAAAGGCCCCCTTTTACGAGCGCACCCGCACCATGTTTGTTCCTTTTTTCTACGCCGTCTCAATCCGCGGTTCTTTTGACAAGCCCGAACGGTCCATGGATCAGCCGCTCCGGACGATTAAAATCTGGCCGCTGTTTTCTTTCGTCAACGACGCGGGGGCCAGGCGTTTTGCCATGTTAAGCCTTTTCCCTTACCGGGATTATGACGCCATTGAGCGCAATTATTCCCCCTTGTGGACGGTTTTCACGCACTCATCCTGCGCGGGCCGGCGCGAAGATGAATTGTTATGGGGATTAATGCGGCTGCGCCAGTCGCGGACCGAAGAGCGTTTTTCGCTCTTTCCCTTGATTTCCGTGGAACGGGAGAAGAAAACCGGCGAATTTACCTGGTCGTTCCTGAAGGGATTGATTGCGCGCGAGAAAGCTGGCGCAAAACGGCGGTTTCGTCTATTATATTTCATCAGGTTATAAAACAGACATGATTACCCGCGAACCTGAATTTTTTGCGCCGGCCCTGAACGCGCGCGGCCGTCTCGGCCGCGTTATTCTCGTCAGTTGCCGCAACGCCGGCCGGTCTCTGCTCATTCTTTGGGAGGCCCTCTTGGATTTGCGGTTTGCGTTCAGCCGGCGTTCGCGGCCCTTTGTGCTGCAACAGCTGTATATCACCGGCATCAAGAGCCTGGGCGTGATCACCGTGGTCGGCATGTTCACCGGCATGATCCTGGCTCTGCAGACCGGGCTGGAACTGCGCAAGTTCGGCCAGGAAGTCAATATCGGCGCGGCCGTCATGATCACTATGCTCCGCGAAATGGGGCCTTTCATGACCGCCATGATTCTGGCGGCCAGCGTCGGGGCGTCTTTTGCCGCCGAGTTGGGGACCATGGTCGTTTCGGAAGAAATCGCCGCGCTGGAGGTCATGTCCATCTCGCCGGTCCGCTTCCTGGTCATGCCGCGCCTGGCGGCGATGATGGTCATGACCCCGCTCCTGACCTTTTATGCGTGCATGATCGGCGTGATGGGCGGCGCCATCGTGGGCAGCACGCAACTGGGGGTGGCCTTCAACGCCTACATGGATAACGCCGTGCGCTGGGCCGAAAACAAGGATTTATACATCGGCCTTTTAAAGGCTTTTGTTTTCGGCATTATGATCACCATTATTTCGTGCCATCAGGGGTTTTCCACCACCGAGGGCGCGGTCGGCGTCGGCCGCGCCACGCGGCGCAGTGTGATTATTTCTTTTCTCTCGCTGCTGATTGTCGGCTACATTATCACGAGGTTGTTTTACGAATGATCAGGTTTGAAAGCGTAACCAAGTATTTTGGCGATAAAAAAGTGCTGGAACGCGTGAATTTCACGGTTGCGGCCGGGGAAACTTTTGTGATCGTCGGTTTTTCCGGGGCCGGGAAAAGCGTCGCCTTGAAACATATGATCCGTTTGCTGACGCCCGATTACGGCAAGGTTTTTGTGGGCGGGCAAATAATCAGCCGGGCGGCGGGGCGCGAACTGCAGAAATTAAGGGAGCGGTTCGGCGTGCTTTTCCAGGGCGCCGCGCTGCTGGAATGGATGAGCGTGGGCGATAACATCGCCCTGCCGCTGCGCGAAAAGACGAATATGGGCGAGACGGAAATAAGACGGCGGGTCAACGAGCGCCTGGAACAGGTGAATCTTGAACACGCGTATAATTTGTTCCCCTCGGAATTATCGGGAGGAATGCGCAAGAGGGTGGGGCTCGCCCGGTCGCTGGTGATGAATCCGGACATTATTCTTTATGACGAACCCACTTCCGGCCTGGACCCCGTAACTTCCCGCTCCATTGACCAGCTCATTGACCGGATGCGGGTTGAATTAAAAGTTACCAACGTGGTTGTTACCCACGACCTCTTCAGCGCCCTGGCGATCGGCTCGCGGATCGCCATGCTTTATAACGGCCGTATCCTTGAAATTTCATCGCCCGCGGAATTTATCCGCTCGCGAAATGAGATTGTCAGAAGCTTTCTTGAATCGCAATATATCACCAAACGCGGAAAATGGGAGGCGCATATCAATGAAAAGCAGGAAAATTAGGGAGTTATCAATGGAAGTGATAGTCGGCACGTTCATGTTTGCCGTGCTGCTGGGCTTGTGCGTGTTCACCATCGTGCTCAGCCGGGAGAATTTTCTGCAGAAAACTTACCTCTTTGAGGTCGTTTTTGACGATGTCATGGGATTGCGGGACGGCGACAACGTGGTGGTGCGCGGCATGGACGTCGGCAAGATCAAGCGGCTTGTTCTGAAGGAGGACGGCGTTCACGTCATCGCCGCGCTTTTGCAGCCCGTTGCTTTGAAGTCGGATTATCAAATTGAGGTGATCGCCACTTCCGTCCTCGGCGGCCGTTATCTGCAGATTTCTGAAGGCAGCGCCGATGCCGCCCCTCTGGCAGAGGGGGCCGTGGTTTGCGGCCGGAAGCCGCACGACCTGATCGCGCTGGTGTCGGATGTTGCCGCCGACCTGAAGGATATTACCGCCAAAATCGCGCGGGGGGAAGGGTCCCTCGGAAAATTCATATATGACGACGCTTTATATGATGACACCCGCGCCATTGTCGGGGAAATAAAGACGGCCATAAGGGAACGTAATCTGCTGGCGAATCTTGAGGACGGCGTCGCCAACCTGAACCAGATAACGGAGAAAATCAACAGCGGCGAGGGTACGCTCGGACTGCTGGTTAACGATGACGCCATTTATGTGGAAGCCAAAAAATTGATCACGGACACGCGCATGACGGTGGATGACCTGCGGGAAACCTCGCCGATCGTAACCTTCTCCAGCATTTATTTCGGGGCGTTCTGATAAACCAGAATCCTCATGCATTCAGGCTGTAATTCGGGGCTTCCTTGATGATTTTGACGTCGTGCGGATGCCCCTCGCGTCCGCCGGCCGGCGAGATCAGCGTGAAGGAGCCGTTTGACTGGAGAGCGGCGGTTGTGCGCGTCCCGCAATACCCCATGGAGGCCCGCAAGCCGCCTGCGTATTGCACGAGCACTTTGGCCACGTTGCCGGCATAGGGCACAATGCCTTCAATCCCCTGGGGAATAAGCTCTTCTTCCCGCGCGTCCATTTGTCCGTAGCGCTCGCGGCTGCCGGCGCCGGTTTTCATGGCCGCCAGGCTTCCCATGCCGCGGTAAATCACATATTGGCGTCCCTGGTGGATTATTTTTTCCCCGGGGCTTTCGTCGGTTCCGGCCAGGGCCGATCCCATCATGACCGTGTCCGCTCCGGCCACGATGGCCTTGGCGACGTCGCCGGTATAGCGGATACCGCCGTCGGCGACGATGGGGATGGCCGATTTCAGCGCCTGGGCGCATTGATAAATGGCTGAAATCTGCGGGATGCCTACGCCGGCGATCACGCGCGTGGTGCAGATTGATCCGGGCCCGATGCCGACTTTTACGGCGTCGGCGCCGGCTTTCAACAGCGCTTTTGCCGCCTCGCCGGTGGCGATATTGCCGGCGATGATGTCAAGGCCGGGCATTTTTTTTCTGATCCATGCGCACATTTTGATTACGTTGCGGCTATGGCCGTGGGCCGTGTCAATGACGAGCACATCCGCGTCCTTTTCCGCGAGCGCCTCGGCCCGCTGGTAATCGGCGGGGCCGACGGCCGCGCCGACCCGCAGGCGGTGGCGGTCGTCGCGGTTAAAGAGGGGTTGGGCATTTTCAATCAGCGTGCTGACGTCGGAAAAGCTGTAAAGCCCGACCAGTTTTCCCTTGTCAACCAGGGGAAGCTTGCCGATTTTGTTGCGTTTCATGATTTCATAGGCTTTTTTGAGGGTCGTGCCGGGGCCGGCGCTGATGACTTCTTTGGTCATGATGTCGCTGACCCGCGCGTTTGGATCGTGGGCGAATTTCATGTCGGCGCTGGTCAGGATGCCGGCCAGCATGTCCCGCTCGTCCAGTATGGGAAATCCGAAGAAACCATATCCGTTTTTAATCCGGATTTCTTTTACGTACGCCAGGGTATCGGAGGCGCGGAAAGTGATCGGGTGCAGGATCAGCCCGTTCAAGTAATGTTTTACGATTTCCACCTCCCGGCATTGCCGGCTGATGTCAAGGTTCTTGTGAATGATGCCGATGCCGCCCAGCATGGCCATGGCGATTGCCATTTTGCTTTCAGTCACCGTGTCCATCGCCGCGCTGACGAACGGAATATTAACCTTTATCCTGCGCGTCAGGCGGCTGGTGATGTCGGCGTCTTTCGGAAGAAAATCGGCGTAGCGCGGGAGCAGGGAAACATCGTCAAACGTGATGCTTTGCCTGCCGAGCGACTTAAAGAAAGAGTTAACGGCTCTCGTTTTTGACATGGTTGATTGCCTCATGCTTTGTCCGCATCCAGGGAAGACCTTATTTTCCTGGCCAGTTCCTCAAAGGTAAAAGGTTTCTGCAGAAAAACGGTGTTTTTATCCATGCCGGTTGATTCAACCGCCATGCTGCTGGTATAGCCGGACATAAAAATGGCCTTCAATTCCGGGCGGGTCTCCCGCAGAGTTGCAAGCAGTTCCACGCCGTTCATGTCGGGCATTATAATATCGGACAAAATGATGTCAATATTGCCTTTATGTTTCCGGCAGAGGGCAATCGCCTTTGAAGAAGTCGTGGCCGTCAGCACTTTATACCCGATTTTTGACAAAATCTGGCTGAGCATGCTCGTGATATGGATTTCGTCGTCCACGATGAAAACGGTCTCGGGACCGCCCGGCAGGTTGCTGTCCGCCGCGTTCTGCGGTTCTTCGTATGCTTTCTCGGTTGATTGCGGCAGGTATACCTTGAAGGTTGTTCCGCGGCCGACTTCCGAATAGCAGATGATTTCGCCGCCGAACTGGCGGACAATGCCGAAAACGGAGGAAAGTCCGAGCCCCAGGCCTTTGGCGTTCTTTTTCGTGGTGAAGAAAGGCTCAAAAATCCTTTCCAGCACCGCCGGCGGCATGCCCGTGCCGGTATCGCTGACTTGCAGGAGCACGTAGTTGCCCGGTTTGAGCTCCGGGTGCGTCCGGCAGAAGTTGGCGTCCAGGATCGTATTGCCGGTTTCAATCACGAATTCGCCCCCCGCGGGCATGGCATCCCGCGCGTTGGCGGCGAAGTTGGCGATGATTCGCTCAAGGCGGGAGACATCGGCGTTGGTGTTCCACAGTTGCTGGTCCAGGCGCGCGGCGATGGTGATGTTCGGGCCGAGGAGCTGTATGAGCATTTTCTGCATGTTTTGAATAACGGCGTTCAAGTTGATAATCTTTAAATCCGGTTTCTTTTCAGAGCTGAAATCAAAGAGCTGGCGGGTCAGCGCCGTTCCGCGCTCAACGGTCCGCATGATTTCAGTGAGAGAAATGCGTTCGTTCTGGCCGAGGGTTTCCGACTGCAGTACCAGTGAAACATAGCCGAGCAGGGTGGTCAGGATATTGTTGAAATCATGCGCGATGCCGCCGACCATGCGCCCCAGCGTTTCAATCCGGTTCGTCCGCTGGCGGCGCGCCTCCGCTTTTTTAAGGAGTTCCGCTTGCCGGCATTGTTCCGTAATGTCCTTTATGATGACAATGCAACCCGAGTTTTTGTCGTTGCCGCTTATGATGGGATAGGAAAAAAAGCTGTATTTGCCGGGTAATTTTTCAAATTCAATTTCCGCCAGCGCGCAGGGGGCGGCGTACATTTTGGCGCGTAATTCCTGAATCTGGCCGGCGGGATTTTTTGTGCGGAAAATATCAAAAAAAACCGCGCCGACCGGTTCGGCGGCCAGGGGCGTGATTTTCTGAAGCGCGGCTTGGTTGGCGCGCAGGATGCAGCCCTGCCGGTTCAGGATCAGCATTTTGTCGCTGATGGAGTTGAAGCACAGTTCCCATTGATTCTGCGAGGCCAGCAGCGCGTTTTCAACCGTGTGATAAACGGAAACATTGCGGACATGCAGGATGACCGCGTCTCTTCCGCCGTAAGCCGTTTTTGCGATGAGCCCGACTTCAACCGGTATTTTGTGTCCGTCCGTAAAAATGCATATTTCGTCAATCTCGGACCATTCGTTCTTCAACAGTTTTGCCAGGTCGTGGTCCCACTGCGTTCTGCTCGCCGGGCAGAGCATGTCTGCGAACTTTTTTCCGATGATTTTTTCCGGGGGCTGGTTGCAGAGCTTGCAGAAACTCGCGTTGGTCTCTATTATTGTTCCTCCGGGGTCCTGCAGGACGATCCCGTCCGGGGATTGCTGGAATATTGTTGCCAGGTATTGCGCATCGGAAGAACGTTTCATGGGTTCGTTCATTATTTGAATGATTTCCGTAAGGTTTAAAAATCCCCGCGCATGGAATTTATCCGGCGCGCCGCGCAACTATTTGATTGCTTATGCTCCGGCCATTGGTAGACTAGAGAAAAAGAGAATTCCTGTAAAGAAAAAACATGGAGACTCCCCATGCCCCTTAAAGTCCGCTTTTTTTTGAGGCGGGTGTTTGCGCGCCGCTTCTTCCGGCAACCGGCGTTGATCGCCGCCTCGGCGCTGTTGGCCGCCGCGCCGGCGCCGGGCCAGATTGAGGTCGGCCTGGATATTGCGCCGGTCCGCGCCCTGCTTTATGAGCCGGTCCAGGCGGCCGTTGTTATTCGCAATAATACCGGCGAAATGTTGTGTTTTGACGCCGGTCCGGTGTCGGCCCGTTTTTTCTTTGACATTGAACTCAATAAACACGAGCCGGTCAGACTTCTTGACCGCCGTCCGCTTCTGGCAGGATTGAAACTGGTGCCGGCCGGGTGCGCCACGAACGTTTTCAGCCTGACTTCGCTTTACGCCATGCAGGCGCGGGGCGTTTACAAGATCAGGGCCTGTCTGGAGTGGAACAACGTCCTGCTGGTTTCGCCGGCGGTGGAGCTGGAAATGCTCAAGGGGTTTGAGATTGCCAGGCTGATTGCCGGCGTGCCCGGGGAAAACGGCGCGACGCGGATTTATATCCTTGAATATCTGCCCCAGGAACATGGCGAACAGCTTTATCTGAGGATTGAGGATTCCGATGCCGCCGCCGTCTACGGCATGCACCGCCTTGGACATATTGTCCGCGTCCGCAAGCCGGAGATGAAGATTGATGAATCCGGCAATCTCCACGTTCTTTTCCAGACCATGTCCATGGTCTTTATCCATACCGCTTTCACCCCCTACGGCGTGCAGTTGTTTTCCAGGGAATACATGGACCGCACGGGAAAGATCAGTTTGCATAATCTCTCAAGCGGCCGGATATCGGTTTCGCCCCTTCCGCCGGAAGGGGCAAGCGCGGGCGGAAGCGCCGCCTTGTCCAACGCGGTTTCCCCGGCCGCGCCGAAGCCCCGGCTCAGCCGGGGCGGACTGTTCGGCCCGAAATAAAAAGACAGGAGTCAGAATAAAATCAGATATTATGTTGACTCATAACGATTTATTCTTATATTCTGACTCCTGACTTCCGGATTCTGACTACTGGTTTCAGACGCACCCGTGGTGAAACTGGCATACACGCCAGGTTCAGGTCCTGGTGGCCGCAAGGCTGTGGAGGTTCAAATCCTCTCGGGTGCATTTTTCGTAAGGTCTCGCCATTTTCCGGAAAAAAAGATTTGACAGAGCCGTTTTTTTTTGGGATCGTATGGTCAAACGATAAATCACGGCATATCCGTCCAGAGGGCAATGATGAAAAATAAGCCGCGGATCGTGGATGTAAGCGGTTTAATTACGGAAGGCATGTGGCATTACGGCCCGCCGTTGCCGCCGGTCCGCATCCGCAAGTTGTCCCGGCGCGGCGAAACAAGTTATGCGTTCGCCTTGAATTCGCTCTCCGGCACTTATCTGGAAACCGCCGCCCATCGCCTGCCGGACGCGCCGGCGTTGGATGATGTCCCGCCGGAAAAACTGATTATGCCGGCGGCCATTATCCAGGTGAAAACAAAACGGCCGCGGGAACACATCACGCTCCATGACCTGCAAAGTTCCGGGGTCCGCATCAGGAAAGGCGACGCTCTGCTTGTGGCCTCGGGCTGGGACCGGATGTGGCATAAAAAAAACTTCGTCAAGGACAGCCCCCATTTTACTTCCGAGGCAATGGACTGGCTGCTTTCAAAGGAAATATCCCTGCTCGGCGGCGATATTCCCTGTTATGACGACCCCTGCGCCTCGGAAGGTCTGGTCAACCGCCTGTTCCGCCGCGGACTGCTGATTCTGGCGCCGCTCGTTAATTTGCGCCGGGTGCGCGCAAAACGCGCGACCTTGATCGCCGCGCCGCCGCGGGTCGCCCGCACCTGCGCGTTTCCCTGCCGGGCGTTGATTGTTGAAAGAGGGCGGCAATGACCTTGTTCAGCCTGAAAGATATTGCCCTGAAAATCGGGGTCTCAACGACCGCGGTCAGCAAGGTTCTCAACCGCGCGCCGATCCGCATCAGCGAAGAAAAACGGCGCCTGATTCTCAAGGCCGCCCGGGAATGCAACTACCGCCCCAATCTGATTGCCCGCAGCCTGAAAATGAAAAAGGCCGGCGCCATCGGCGTGGTGGTGCCGGATATGAGCACTTTGTTTTATCCGGAACTGATTCGCCTGCTTGAAATGGCGCTCTTTGCGCGCGGATATCAGACCTTGATCTGCAACAGCCGGGATGATGTCCCCTGCGAAAAAGAACACCTGGAAACGCTGCGCAGCCGTTTCATTGACGCGCTGGTCATTGCTCCGGCCGGGAACGGCGCCAATGCCCCTTTGCTGCGCCGCATCCATGAGTCCGGCACGCCGGTTTTATGCGTTGACCGCTATCTGCCCGGCGCGCCGTTTGATTATGTCATGACTGATGGTTGTTCGGCGGCCCGGCGCGGAGCCGGCTGGCTCGTAAAGTCCGGGGTAAAACATATTTTTTATCTTGGGGAGCGCCGGCGGCAAGCGGCGCTGGACGACCGCCTGGCCGGGGTGCGGGATGCCGTGAAACTGCCGGCGGCGCGCGTCATTTTCAGCGCGCCGGAGCGCGGGGAGGTTTATAAGAAATGTCTGTCTGTTCTGCGCCGAATGCCGGCGCAGAGCGGCTTGTTTTTTGAATCCAACCGTTTTTTGCCGGGTTTTCTGGATGCGGCGCGCGCCGCGGGAAAGACCATTCCAAACGATGTGCGCGTCATCGGATTTGATCCGCCGGTCATGGTGATCAATAACGCCGCCGATTTTGCCGCCTGGCGCATGCTGGCCGAGCCTTTGCCGGTGATCCGGCAGGATGTGAACGCCCTGGCCGCAAAAGCGGCGGAGTATCTGGCGCTTAAATTGGCAAACCCCTCGGTGCGCCTGTCGCCCGCGCGCCTGTCGGCGGAACTTTGTTTGCAGGAGTAAACAACAATGGATAATAAGGACAGAAAAATGAAAATAAAAAACATATTCTTAACCGGCGGCAGCGGAAAGATAGGGCGTTCATTGCTTCCGGAACTGGTCCGGGCCGGATATCGTGTCCGGGCGTTGAAATTTGAAGAGGAGCCGGTGGAGAATTTCAAAAACGTGGAAATCATGCCCGGTGACCTGCGGGACGAAAGCCTGGCCAAAAAAGCTTTAAAAGACATGGATGCGGTCATCCACCTGGCGAATTGCAAGGAAAACCGCCGGCTTTTCATGGATACGAACGTCAAGGGCGCTTTCTATCTGCTGGATGAAGCCAAGAACTGCGGCCATATCAAGCAGTTTGTCCAGGCCGGCTCCGACGCCCGCGTGGGCATATTTTACCATCCGCACCCGTTCCCGATTGATGAAACCCTGCCGCATCAGGCTTATCCCGGCTATTACGCCTTTTCCAAGGTGCTGGAAGAAACCATGTGCGAGCAGTATATCATTCAATACCAACTGCCCGTTACCGCCCTGCGGTTCTCATGGGTGCATGACGAGGATGATATCCTTGCGCATTTGACCCTTAAAAAGCCGGATTTCGGCGTGCCGGTATGGAAGGAACTGGCCAGGACGCCGAAACAAAAGGAATTTTTCAAAAGGAAAATGGACGGCGTTGCCAAGCTGATTCATCCCGGCGGCAAACCGGGCATCAGGCACATTGTCGGCATAAAAGACGTCGTCCATGGCATTATGCTTGCCCTCGGCAGCCAGGCGGCCGTCGGCCAGGCCTTTGCCATTACCGGTCCGGCGCCGTTCAGTTACGCGGTGGCGGCCGAATACGCCGCCAAAAAGCTTGATTTGCCGGTCGTGGAGTTTACCTGCGATTATTTCCACGATTTTAACCACAGCATCGCCAAGGCGCGCTCAATCCTGGGCTATAATCCGCAATATGACATCCTGCGCATTATTGACGATGCGCTTGCGTTCCGCCGGGCCGGAAAAAAACGGACGCCGACAAAATATATCGGCTGATTTTAACCGCCCGTTTTGCTTGAAATAGCCGAACGCCGGAAAAAAAATCATGTTAATGAAATCAGAATAATAAAAACGCTCCGCCTCTGCGACCTCATCGTCTCTGGGGCAAAAAAAATATTTCTGGAGGAATAATCATGCAACAAATAAGATACGGCATCATCGGGCTCGGTTTTTTCGGCGAAAAACACGCCGAGGTTCTGCAAAACATGCCGGGGGTGACTCTTTCCGCTCTCTGCACCCGGCGCGCTGGCCGGCTCAGGGAAACAGCGGAAAGGTTCAATGTCCCGAAAACCTATACGGACTATCATGACCTTTTGAACGATTCTGAAATTGACGCGGTCAGCATCGTAACCCACATCAATGATCACCGCGATATTGCCGTGGCCGCGTTGCAGTCCGGGAAACATGTATTTCTTGAAAAACCGATGGCCGCTACGCCGGAGGATTGCGATGCCATTATCGCTGCTTCCGTCGGGGCGCGGGCGATATTCATGGTCGGCCACATCTGCCGTTTTGATCCGCGCGTGGCCATGGCCAAGGAGGCGGTGGACGAAGGCCGCATCGGACGGATTGTTTCCATGCATGCCGCGCGCAACCTGCCCGCATCCGTCGCCGGCGGGGTGCTGGACAAGATTTCCCCCCTGATGGGCGACGGCATTCACGACGTGGACATCATGCTCTGGCTGACGCGCGACCGGATTGCTTCGGTCTACGCCCGGAACGTCCGCGTGCATGATTATAAATATCCGGATATCGGCTGGGCCATGTGCCGGTTTGCCGGCGGCGCCGTCGGCGTCATTGAAACCGTCTGGGCGCTGCCGGACAGCACGCCCTTTGCGATTGACGCGCGCATGGAAGTCATCGGCGAGAAGGGCGCCGTTTATATTGATTGCGGCGACGCGGGGCTGACCATTAACGATGCCGGAGGGATGCGTAAGCCCGACACGGTCTACTGGCCGCATCTGCACGGACGGCGGGTTGGTGTTTTGCGGATGGAGCTGGAGTATTTTATTGACTGCGTCCGCGCGGGCAAAAAACCGGAAGTCATCACCCCCGTTGAGTCCAAGGCCGCGGTCGCGGCCATGTGCGCGGCGGAGCAGTCGGCGGAATCGGGGGAGGTTGTGAAATTGTTTTAAGAAGGAAGATAGGCACAGAGGCAGAAAGCACAAAGTGAAGATCATAAAAAATAAGGAAAGGTTGCATAGCGATTATGAAATTTGACCATATCGGCCTGATTACAACTGAAAAGAAAGCGGATGAGAACTGGGTGGAGGCCACCCGGGTGTGGGTGACCGATCCGAAAAGCCATCCTTTTCATATTGAATGGCTGCGCTACGAGCCGAATTCTCCCGTGAAAAACGCCGTGCGTTATCAGGCGCACGTCGCCTATCAGGTTGAGGATTTTGACAAGGCCTCCGCCGGCCTGAAAATTCTCCTGGAGCCGTTTGAAGTCGGCGGTTTCGTGCGCGTCGGTTTTTTTGAAACAAAAGACGGCGCCGTCATTGAACTGATGCAGTATCTGAAAGGCGAAAACGCCTGGTTTAACGTTCAGCACAAGGAAAAATGAGGTTGTATCGCCGCGGGGCGCGAGCCCCCTGTGCACTTATAGATGTTTAAGGAGAATTATGAGTGTTATTCGTCTGGGAGTGGTTGGGCATGGCAAGCGGGTAAGCGCTTTTATCCGGCACGTATTACGCAAGGCGGAGCCGGAATCGGTTCAGCCTGAAATCCGCGTGGCCGGGATCGTTGATCCCGATGAAACCGGCGCCCGCGCGCGGCTTGATGAGCGCGATTGCCGGGACGTTGTTTTTTATAAAACCATTGACGAAATGGCGCGCCGGGCAAAACTGGACGGCTTGCTTATCGGCACCCGGTGCAACTTGCATACGCCTTATGCGCTTCAGGCCGCGTGCTACGATATACCGGTTTTTCTGGAAAAACCAGTGAGTGTTAACATGCGCCAGGCCGTCAGCCTGGAGCATGCCTTCCTGCGGTCAAAATCGCCGCCGGTGGTGGTCAGTTTTCCGCTGCGCGTCTCGCCCCTTTGCGTTCATGCGCGCCGGCTGATCCAGGCCGGGGCGGTCGGTTCGGCGGAGCATATTAGCGCCGTTAATTATGTGTCGTACGGCGCTGCTTACTGGGAAAAGGGGTATCGCGATTATAAAGTTACCCAGGGCTTGTTCCTGCAGAAAGCAACCCATGATTTTGATTACCTGACGTTTCTCATGGGGGCGGAAATCACGCAGGTGGCGGCCATGGCCAACTGGGGCCGGGTGTTCGGCGGCAAAAAACGGGCCGGATTGACCTGCGGCAAATGCGCCGAACAAAGGACTTGCCGAGAAAGCCCGCAAAACCGGTTCCGGAATGGTTCCGGCAGCCGTGATGATCATCTTTGCACTTTCAGCGTGGATTGCGGCTCCCCCAAAACCGGCATGAACGAGGATTGTTCCAGCGCCCTGCTCCGGTTCGCATCGGGCGCGCACGGGGTTTATTCGCAGGTTTTCTTTTCGCGGCGCGACGCTTCCGCGCGCGGCGCGATTGTCAGCGGGTACCTTGGCACGGTTGGTTTTGACTGGTATAAAAACGAGCTTAAAAACGTCCGCCATCATGAGCCGTTCACTGATGTTGCCACTCCGGCCGGCGTCGCCAGCCATTTCGGCGGTGATATTGAGCTTGGGCGCAATTTTCTTGATGTCATAAGGGGGCGCGCCAAATCCATAACGCCGTTGCCAATCGGCATCCAGAGCGTTTATGCCTGCCTGGCGGCCAAGGAATCGTCGTTGACCGGCCGGTTTGTAAAAGTGCGCCAGGTCGGCGCGGTTAAAAAATGAAAGGGAAATCAATGAATATGCGGAACAAAAAAGAAAAATTCGTGGTCGGACAGATTGGATGCGGAGCTTTCGGGCGGGAGCAGCACGGGCCGAACGCTTTGGCGAACCCCCACGTGGCCGGGTTTAAATGGGCGTGCGATGTGGTGGAAAAAAACGCGCGCCTTTTCGCCGGCCAATTCAAGGCAGTACAAACCACCGCCGATTTCAAGGAAGTAACCGAGGACCCGGAAGTTGATATTGTCTGCATCGCCACCACCCACGAGGCGCGCGTGCCCATTATTGAAAGCGCGGCCGCGCACGGCAAGCATATTTTCTGCGAAAAGCCGCTGGCGATGACGGAAAAAGAATGCTACGATATCATCCGCGCGGTCCGGCGCGCCAAAGTCAAGCTTTGCGTTGATTACATGCGGCGCCTGGCGCCGGCGGTTACCGCGCTCAAGCGCGAGTGGCGCCAACACCAGGCCAGGCCGAAACGGCAGCCCTGGCGTTACATTGAAACTGCCCACGACCGGCTGGAGGAGGAAAAGGCCACTGATTTTCTGGTAAGGGTGCAGGATGAAAGCGCCAGTTACCGCATGGTGCACCTTGACCCGTTCCATGGCGGCGGACTGATTATCGGCGAGGCCGCCCACTGGCTTGACCTGGCCTGCTGGCTCTTTGACAACGAGCGTCCGGTGGAAGTGCGCGCCTGGGGGTCAACCCGCATGCGTTACGGCATTCATCTCGCGTTCCAGAGCGGCAATGCCGCCACGATTATCATGACGCCGAACGGCACTTTTGATTATCCGAAGGAGATGTATGAGATTGCCTGCGACGGCGCCTTGTTCCGGATGGAGTTTTTCCTGGAAAACCAGTATTACGGCCGGCCGGGAAAGGAGCGTGAAGTTTTCCCCATGGCGCGCGATCCATTGCCGAAAATCGGCAAAGAAGGCGGAATGGCCGGTTTCATGAAAAAACGCCTGGCCACCAGCAAGGGGACGGGGAACATGAGAAAAGTGTGGCATGAACTGCAGGCTGACCACGGTTATACGCTGATGTTCAACGGATTCATAGATTCAATTCTTGAAAATACCAGGCCGCCCTGCGATGAAATGGACGGCTACCGCGCCACTTTCCTTTCGGAACTGGCGATGAAATCGGTCCTGTTGAATCAGCCTCTGCCAGTGCCGGCCGAAAAATGGGATTATTACGTTCATCTGGACTGATAAAAAGCGGAAGCACGCCGTGATTGTGCCGCAAGGAAGCAGGCGTTGATGAAAACCTTAATTGCCATCGGAGCGCACGAGGACGATCTTGAAACCCATTGCGGCGGGACATTCGCAAAATTTGCCGCGGAAGGCTGCCGTTGCACATACGTAAACGCGACTACCACGCCCCACTATAATCCGACCCCGGATGAAAAAGCGCGCGACAGCTTCCCTGGCAACGAGGAAATCATTGCCATCCGCAAGAGAGAATCGCAGAAAGCCGCCGCTTTGCTCGGCGCGCAAGAAGTGTGTTTCTGGGATTTCAAGAGCTCTTATTATTACAAGCCGGGCACGCTTGAGCGCGTGCGGCTGGACGGCATGCGTTGCGCGTCCGAAGAATATGAATATCTCATGAAACAAATGCCGGGGCGGGAATTCATAACCGAGGCGTGCAACAATCCGGCAAGTATTGATTACGTGGCCGGATTTATAGAGCGGCGAAAACCTGAAATCATTCTGGTCCCCAATCCGTGCGACGCGCATTATGAGCACTATCTGGTTTTTAATCTGGTCTGGCGCTCATGCCGTAAATTATTTATTGAAAGTAAAATCAATTGCCGTATCTACGCTTACGAGCAGGCCAGCCGGGCTCCGGTGATGTCGTATTGGCCGACTGATTTTGTGGATATAAGCGAATTAATGGAGCTGAAACTGAAAGCCACCGATTGTTTTGTGTCGCAATGCGCGGACCAGCGGTTGGGAGCCAGGCGCCAATATTGCATGGCCCAGAATGCATTTTGGGGCAAATATGCCGGCGCGTCCTTTGCCGAAGCGTTCTGGCGCATAGAACCGTTTTTCCCGGATGCGGAAGGGGCGGTTCAAATGGATGGGTTCCGCACGCAATATGCCGGCAATCCGCAAAACGAAGTGATTATCAAAGCGTGCTCCGCGGTTGGCTTGCGCCCCCCCCCCCAAGGTGTTTTAAGGAAGCGCGGGAAAGTCATCCCAAAATTTTGCGCGCGACAAAATCTTTTTCCGTACGGCGATCCCAGGCTTTGACGCGCATGAGTTCCGTGCGGCGGATATGCGGGTAAAGCACGATTTTACCCTCGGTCTCCATGTTTTTGACCATTTCAATCGCCCGCGGAAACTGATCCAAACTTCCGACCATGTCCAGATAGTCCCCGGCGTCAAATTCGCCTTCCGCCGTCATTCTCAGGGCCTCGGCCACATCCGCCGGCCGGCCGCCGCTTGAGCCGCAGAGCCGGATTTCATCGTAATGCACGCGGAGCGTGTCCAGCTCAATGATGTGCTCTCCGCGTTTCAAGCCGCCGAACAGGTTGAGCACGCCTCCCTTGGCCAGCCACTGCTGGGATTCAATCTGCGCCTTGCGATTGCCGACCGCGACGATAATATCATCGGCGCCCTTGCCGCGGCTAATTGCCCTGATAATGTCCGGGCCCTCGTTGGCAAGCGCCGTGTGCAGCGTTGTGCCGGCCTTTCTGGCTTTAGCGTCCAGTTTGTTCCTCGCTTGGGCGATTCTTTCCGGCATGATGTCCAGAATAACCAGATGCGCGGGCGCGAAACGCAGGGCCGCCTCGGCGTGGATTTGCCCCATCGCCCCGGCGCCGATTATGACGCAGACGCCATGCCGGAGAAGCGCCAGTTTCGGCACGCGCGGCGCAACCGGCGTTTCCTGCGAAATATGCAGGTGCCGGTCCTGGGCCGAAATGACGCAGGAAAGCGGCTCGCACAAGGCGCCGGCAAAGTAGGGGATATCTTCGGAGGGCAGTGGCAATAGACAATCGGCGGCAATTGTTTCCTCGGTGATGAGCATGTATTGCGCCATGTGGCCGGGGAGGGAATAGCCGATGGCGGTCTTTTCCATCCCTTCGCCGTTCCGCGCGTAACGTTCGCGGAAATTGATCGGCGGCGAATCCACCGCCGGCTGGGCGACAAATCGTTTGCCGACGGGGTATTTTTTAGCTACATTTTTACCGGTTTTCACGATGGTAAGGGAGCCTTCGTCGCCCAGGATGACCGGGAATTTTTCAAGGTCCCAGCCGTTAATAAAGGTATGGTCACTGCCCTGTGCCACCAGTTTCAGGATGGAGGTGCAGACTCCGGCGGCGTCCACGCGCGCGAGCGCCTGGTTCGCATTCGGTTCCGGCACGGGGATTTCGTCAACCTTGATGTTTTCAAACCCCTGGCCGTGCAGGCGCACCGCCTGCATTTTGGATGGTAGTGCGTTGTTCATTCGAAAAGGAGATTTTTTACCGCAGAGGTAAATCAAAATCTTTTTTTATTTTTCAAATTCAAAACCAATTATTTTTCTTGTCTCCGCGTCCTCCGTGCCTAGCGAAGCGGGCGGTGATAATGGTTTTTATTTACCGATGTTTCGGCGGCGCGTGGATGCAATTTCCGCCGACGCCGTGCGCCGCTTCCATCCAGGCTTCCGCAAAAGTCGGATGGGCATGGACAATCCGGCCCAGTTCCTCGTAAGTCTGTTCGGATTGAATGGCCAGAGTTGCCTCGGCAATCAGCTCGGTGGCGTGCGCGCCGACCGCCGCCGCGCCGAGCAGCTGCCCGTTTTCCGGGTCGGCGATCCATTTGACGAAGCCGGTCGTCTCGCCCGAAGAGACCGCCTTGCCGAGTGCGGCGAACGGAAATTTGCCGATGACAACCTTCCGGTTGGTTTTTACCGCTTCCTGTTCATCCAGGCCGGCAACGCCGATTTCCGGCGAGGTAAAGATGCAGGATGGAATGACGGCGGGCTTATGGGATCGGCGGCGTCCCAGGGCGGCTTCCGCGGCGAAAATTCCCTGAGCCGTGGCGGCGTGGGCCAGCTGATGTTTACCGTTAATGTCGCCCACGGCGAAGATATTGGCCGCCTTTGTGCGGCAATCGGCGTCGGTTTCAATGAATCCTTTTCCATTCGCTTTCAGTCCGCATGCCTCCAGCGCCAGGTCGCCCGAAACCGGGACCCGGCCGGCGGCGCAAAGCAGAAGTTCCGCTTCCAGGGTTTTGCCGCCGCATTGTCCTTTCACGGTTTTGCCGCTAACGGCAATGTTTTTCAAAGGCTGGCCGGTTAATATTTGGATTTTCAGATTCTTTTCCATATGTTTCCGGACTTCGCCGCGCAAATCCTTGTCCAGATTGGCCATGATGTCTTCCAGGATTTCAACAATTGTAACTTCCGCGCCGAGCTGGGCGGCCATGCCGGCCAACTCGCACCCGATTATTCCTCCGCCGAGGACGATCAATCGCGCGGGCAGTTTGTCCATTTCAAGAAACGCCCTGCTTTCCATGATTTTTTCGTCGCGCGGCAGGAAAGCCGGCACGGCGGAGACGCAGCCTGCGGCAATGACGATGTGTTTCGCCTCCAGCCGGCTTTCCTTGCCGGTGGAATCTTTCAGAAGCAAAAGATTGCGGCCGGCGAAAGAGGCGGTTGCCGGATAAAAATCAACCCCGTTGGCCTTGAGCAGGGCGGCAATGCCGCCGCGCAGTTTTGCGACCACCCTGTTTTTATTGGCGATCATTTCAGAATAGACAAAGGACACCTTGTCAATTTTCACGCCTGGCGGCGGTTCCCGGAGGGCGCGGGCATGAAAGGAGGATGCGGCGATCAGGGTTTTGGTCGGGATACAGCCCCAGTTCAGGCAGGTGCCGCCGGGGAATTCCTTTTCAATGAGCGCTGTTTTGGCGCCGAGCTGCGCGGCGCGGATGGCGGCCGGATATCCGCCCGGTCCGCCGCCGATGACGGCTATATCATATTTATCCATGTTTAATTTTTTCCAGATATTGAGCGGCGCCGCATGACAGCCATATTCTTGTCTGAATTTATTACCCGAATATTGCGCGAAATTCGTGCAATATTCGGGTGTTAAAATAATTGAGCGCTTCGTCGTAATTCTGTTCCGTCATTACCATACAGTTTCCCAGCATAAAGTCAAGATATGCCTGCGCCTTCAAATTCAATCCTCAGGGACGTTTCATCTGTCATAAACGGACTGATGCGTGGTTGCCTGGCGGCAACTGAATTCCGATCAAGCGTTACGGCGCGCCGAAATGTCAAACATACCGGCGCCGGATGCGCTTTTCGCGGCCAT
>JAQUQV010000020.1 GCA_028715905.1 Kiritimatiellia bacterium | reverse complement strand
TGTACGAGGAATCTTCCGGCAAATGGTATATCGTGTCCCTTGACGGCATGGTGGTGGCCTGGCCGGCCCGGCACGGCGGCTACGGCTTCGCCCCCGTCAAACCCTGATTTGGCGAAATTTGTTGAATTGCGGGCTGATTTTTTCCGTCCGGAGCGGTCATATCAGGAGCCGCAGGGCCGCGATGGCGGCCAGCGAAAGGACAATATAATTAAAAGCCCGCTGCGGCACTATGCCGAGCAAAAGGCGGCCCGCAAAAGCCCCGGCCAGGACGGCGGGGATGATGAAAACATCAAATTTCAAAGTCGCCGCAGTGATCATGCCGAGGCCGGCGTAAATCGGTATTTTTACGCAGTTAAAAATCAGGAAGTACCAGGATGCCGTGCCCATAAACTCGTTTTTTTGAAATCCCCTGCTGATGAAATAAATGTTCATGACCGGCCCGGCCACGTTCCCGAGCGTGGTCGCAAACCCGGCCAGAGTGCCCATCAGAATCACGAACCAAGGTTTGTGCGGAAACTGCGTCCAGCCAAAACGCTGGCGGGCCAGTTCCAGGCCAAGCAGGGCGAGAATCAAGCCGCCCAGAAGCGGCTTTAGCTGAACGCTGTCTGTTTTCCATAGGACCGCCGTGCCCAGCGCTATGCCGCCCAGCACGCAGGGAAAGAGTTCCAGGAGTTTTTTCCACTGCGCATGCCGGTGGTAAAATGTTACCGCGCAGATATCGGCCGCAATGAGGAGCGGCAGCAGGGCGCCGACCGAGAGCTTGGCCGGGAATATCATGATCATCAGCGGCACGGCCAGGATGCCGCAGCCCGGCAGACCGGTCTTGGCCAGGCCGGTAATCAACCCGGTCATGGCGCCGATTACCCAGATTGTAATGCCGTCGTGCAAGTTAAATTGATTTCCAAGGCGGGCTACAGTCCTCAGCCCAATCATTCATGGAATGAAGGCGGCAAATCTAGCAGGCGAAGCCCGTTAAATCAAGCTTTTGCCGGGGGCGTACTGTAGCGGCGAATTGACCCAAGATAGAAGACACCTGAATAGACGGGAGGGGCTGGACAACCAGGGGAAAATGCGGTAAGAATAAACAGCCGTGAGGTTGCATTCCGCGAATGAGCCCGCCGCCCAAAAACAACCTTGGCGGGCCGCGTCATTGAAAAACAAATCATTAATCCTGTTGGAGATAGATGGAAAAAACATTCGTCGGCATCGGTTTCGGGCCGATCCAGGCCGGCCTCTTCCTTTACGAGGCATTTCTTTCCGGTAATTTTCAACGGCTGGTGGTGGCCGAAGTCATGCCGCAGGTTGTCGCGGCCGTCCGCCGCGCCGGCGGCAAATGCTGGATCAACGTGGCGGCGGAAAACGCGGTTGAGCCGCGGCTGATTTCCGGCGTGGAGATATTCAATCCGCTTGATGATAAGGACCGCGGCGCGTTGATTTCCGCCCTGGCGCGCGCCGATGAAATCGCCACGGCCCTGCCGAGCGTCTCTTTTTATGATGCCGGGGGGGAGAAATCAGCGGCGGCGTTGCTGGCGGAGGGGATACGGGCGCGTCTGGCCGGGGACGGGCAAAGCGCCGGCGTGATTTATGCCGCCGAAAACCACAATCGCGCCGCTGAAATCCTGTGGCAGGCGCTCGCGCCCAGGCTGGGGGATCTGGAGGAAAAGGCGCGGCGCCGCATTCAGTGCTTGAACACCGTCATCGGAAAGATGAGCGGGGTGGTAACCGACGAAAAACAGATCCGCGAGCAGGGGTTGAAAAAGGTGGCCGGCGAAGCCGGGCGTTGCTTTCTGGTGGAAAGTTTCAACCGCATCCTGATCTCAAAAATAGGGTTTGAAAATTTCCGGCGGGGCATAACCGTGTTTGAGGAAAAAAACAATTTACTGCCTTTTGAGGAGGCCAAGCTTTACGGCCATAACGCCACCCATGCCCTGATCGGCTATCTGGCCCGGCGCAAGGCGTATCATTTTGTTTCCGAAGTAAAAGACGATTCCGCCCTGCTTGCCATGGCAAGGGAGGCTTTTATCCATGAATCCGGCGGCGCGTTGTGCCGCAAATACGGCGGTTTGGACAACCTCTTTACCCCGGCCGGCTATGTTGAGTACGCCGATGATCTTTTGAAGCGGATGTTGAACCCTTGTTTGCGGGACACGGTTGCGCGGGTGGTGCGCGATCCGCGCCGCAAGCTGGGCTGGGATGACCGCTTGATCGGCACGATGCGGCTGGCCCTGGGCGAAGGCATTGCGCCCCGCCGTTACGCGCGCGGCGCCCGGGCCGCGCTGGAAATGATGGCCGAAACCGAAAAGGGCGACTATAATTCACTCCTTGCAAATATCTGGCGGGAAAACACGGCAAGCGAGGAAGAGAAAAACAAAGTGAAACAAATTATCAGCCAGGCTCGTTTTGATTAAAGACAACCGCCCGGATTGGCTGGCCAGGATGGCGATATCCGGCGAAAACAGTTTGGCCGTCGCGATTAAGGGATGGTAAAATCTTATGAAAATCCGTATTGCTGAGCCGCCCCGGCGGATTCCCGTTGCGGCATCCTGCGATGTGGCCGTGTGCGGCGGCGGCATCGCCGGCGCCGCGGCCGCCCTGGCGGCGGCCCGTCACGGCGCAAAAGTATGCCTGATTGAAAAGGAAAACGCGCTCGGCGGCCTTGCCACGCTCGGGAACGTTGCCCTTTACCTTCCGCTCTGCGACGGCATGGGCCGCCAGGTCATCGGCGGAATCAGCGAGGAGCTTTTAAAGCTTTCCATAGCCGATAATCCCGCCGCTTTGCCTGCCTGCTGGAAAAAGGGCGGCAACAGGCGGGAGCGCCTGAAAAAACGCTACTGCGCTTATTTCCATCCGGCTTATTTCATGCTGGAGCTGGAACGTCTGGTTCTGCGGCACCGGATCAAAATCTGGTATGATACCCGTTTCTGCGCCGTTCACAAGGCCGGCCGGTCAATAAAAGCGCTCGTGGTTGAAAACAAAAGCGGCCGGAGCGCGATCGCATGCCGGACGGTCGTGGATGCTTCCGGCGATGCCGACGTCTGCGCCGCCGCGCGGGAACGCACCGTTTCGCTCCGGACCAATGTCAAATCCGCCTGGTTTTATTATTACGACGGCCGCAAGGTCAGACTCCAGCCGCTTTCCGAAATGTATGATCAATCCGGAAAGAGCGCGCCCGGCGGCCGGCGCGGATTTGCCGGCGATTGCGCCGCGGATGTAACCGCGCAAATCACCGGCTCGCGGCGGATGATCCGGAAAACATGCCGTGCTCTGCGCCGTAAATTCGGCGCCAAATCCATCTGCCCGCTTCTGGTCCCGACAATTCCAAACCTCAGGATGACCCGGCGTTTGAAGGGGCGTTTTGACTTGATGGAAAGCCATGAAAGAAAATATTTCAAAGATGCGGCCGGGATGACCGGCGACTGGCGCAAACCGGGGCCGGTTTATTATCTGCCGCTGCGTTCTCTGACGGCAACCGCCGCCGATAACCTGATGGCGGCCGGCCGCTGTATTTCCGCAAAGGCGGGCGCCTGGGATATTGTCCGGGCGATTCCAACCTGCGCCCTGACCGGGGAAATCGCCGGCACGGCGTCCGCCCTGGCGGCGCGCAACGCCGGCGGCCGCATCGCCCGGCTCAATCCGGTGTTTCTTCAATCGGTCCTGAAACGCGGGGGCGTCATTATTGACCCGCCTTTGTTATGACAAGAAAATCAGATAAATTTCACGGTTTGCCGCGGGGCGCGCGCGGGGCGCGATTGGCCGCAGTCTGTTTTTTTTGCGCCGCAGCCGTTGTTCTTTCCCAGGAAACATCCCCCCCGGCGGCCGGCGCTCTGGGGGGACAATTAACGGAGCCGGCGTTGAAATCCGGCGGGATCCATCCATGCCCGGCCCCGGGAAACTCAAGGTTGACCGCTGAATTTCTGGCCGCCAGCCGGAAACAATATGAAGAGGCGCTGCGGAAAGCCCGCGCCTGGTTGGACCGCCTGGATGTTGATCCGCTGGAATTGCGCGCGCACGGCGTCAAGGGTAAAAAAAAACTGGCGGAAATTCTGGACGCTTATGCGCGGCTTTCCGGCGCGTCAGGCCCGCTAAACAAAGCGGACATTCTGCCGCGCGTAAAAGAGCTTTGCGTTGTGACCGGCCGGACCAACTACCATGACATGCTCGCGGTCAGCGACCTCGTCTTCAAACAGGACGCCACCTCCTATCTGCGCACGGCTTATCTCATGGAAAAGTTCGGGCTGGACACCGGATTCTATCGCGCGCAAATCAGGAAAATTCATCCGCGGTTGAATGCCCGCATGCCGGGCCGCGGCGTCAACCAGCGGATGGTTTTCCACTGGTATTATGCGCATTTCGGCCTGGCGGAGCCTTTTCCCCTGGAAAGCGCTTTTCAAACCGGCCTGATCGCGGCGCGCCGTCCGGCGGAATGGTTCCGGCGGAATTACATGGAGGCCTATAATCTGACCCACGAGGTTTTTGTGCCTTATAAATTCGGCGAGGACCTGGACGTTGATTTTTTCACGGCGGACGATAAAATCTATCTGGGCGGCATTCTGGAAGAGATGATTCCCTGGTATATCCGCAACGCGGAGATTGATCTGCTGGCGGAGTTCGTTCTGTGCGCCGCGTATCTCGGGGAGATTGATCGGCCGGTTTACCGGGACGGATTAAAGTTTCTGATGGCGTCGCAGAACGCCGACGGCTCCTGGGGGCAATACGAGCGGCACCGGCCCGCCATGGGCGATTATGTTGATCAGGGGCTTTACCTGCACACCACCATGGTGGCGCTGGATGCGCTCATCATTGCTTTTGATTTCCGCCGGCCGTGAAACCCTTCCGGGTTGCTTTGGCGTATGACCCGCCGGTTGCACGAGGATAACGCGCTGCGCCGGCGCGTAATTTGCGGAAAATATTATATTGCATTTTATCCGGAAAGAAAGAAAATTATCCGGACAAATGTAATCCCTCATTTATGAGGGGGGGGAGAGAAACCGTAGGGGCTTCGCTTGCGAAGTCCTCTTCAATAAAGACGGGCGCGCGACAAGCGCGGCCCCTACGAAGACTGGCCAATTGAATTGCCATCCACCCACATAACTGAGGGGTTACGGACAAATGGATAAACAACGGATAGACACTCTTCTGCTGGAGCGCGGGTTTGCGGAAAGCCGCGCAAAAGCCCAGGCCCTTGTCCTGGCCGGGCAGGTGCGGGTTGACGGCCAGGTCGTCGCCAAGGCAAGCCAGATGGTCGCGCCGGAAGCGGCTGTCGCCCTTGCGGAAAAAACGAGGTTTGCGAGCCGCGGCGGGGACAAGCTGGATCATGCCCTCAATTTCTTCGGCGTCAATGTCGCCGGAAAAATCTGCCTGGATACGGGCGCCTCCACCGGCGGGTTCACCGATTGTCTTCTCCAGCGGGGGGCCGCCAAAGTTTTTGCCGTGGACGTCGGAAAGGGCCAGCTGCACTGGAAGTTGCGGAACGACGCGCGGATCGTTATCATGGATAAAACCAACGCCAGATATCTAACCGCCGAACAGCTGGCCGAAAAACCGCAACTGGCGGCGCTGGACGTTTCCTTCATTTCGTTGACAAAGGTTTTGCCGGCTGTTATTAATATAGTCGCGTCCGGCGGTATGATTGTCGCGCTGGTCAAGCCGCAATTTGAAGCGGAAAGGCATGAAATCAAGCGCGGGGTGGTGCGCAGCGCGGAAGCGCGCCTGCGCGCGCTGGAAAAGATCAGACAATTCGGCGCCGAAAAAATGCATTTAACCTTCAAAGGCGCGTGCGAGTCGCCGTTGAAAGGCCCGGCCGGAAATATTGAATATTTTATCTGCTGGACCAAGACGCCGGAAACGCAAAGGGCGATAAAGTAATTCAAGGCATGGGAATTTCAATCTTGCCGCAAAAAAGCGCAAAATGTAGCCGAACCCCTGTTCGGCGATGTATGTTTTGGTGTCCGTCATGAAAACCATCGGTATTTTTGCCAATTGCCGGAAGCCGTCCGCGGAAAAAATCCTGCAAGAGGCGCTGGCGCTGGCCCGGCGGCATGGGTTGCGCCTGGCGGTCTGCGGCGAAACCGCAAAATTCGCGCCTGAAGCGGAATGCCTCTCCCCGGAAAAGTTCTCCGCTGAAATCGATCTCCTCATGGCCCTGGGCGGCGACGGCACCATGCTGAGCGCAGCCCGGATGTTGAAGGGGCGCGCCATCCCGCTGCTGGGCGTAAATCTCGGAAGCCTCGGCTTTCTCACCAGCATTTCCCAGGAAGAGCTGGAGCGCGCTTTTCTCTGCGCCGCCCGCGGCCAACTGCTCATCAGCCGGCGCGCGCTGGCCGAATGCGCGGTTCGGCGCGCGGAGCGTGAAATCTGCCGTTTTTCCGCCTTGAACGATATCGCGATTGACCGCGGAGCTTCGCTGCGCGTGGTAACCCTGAATATGGCGATTGACAGCGAGGAAGTAAGTTCTTTTGTCTGCGACGGCTTGATTGTATCCACGCCGACCGGCAGCACCGGCCATGCGCTTTCGGCCGGCGGCCCGGTGCTGCATCCCGAGTGCGCCGTTTTTGTCGTTACCCCGATCTGTCCCCATACCCTGAGCACGCGCCCCCTTGTAATTCCCGACAGCAAGCTCATCACGGTGGAGGTGGCCCGCAACGCGGGCGATCTGATGTTGTCCGTTGACGGACAAATCGGAGAACCGCTGAAAACGGCCGACCTGATTGAAATCAGGCGCAGTGAAGCTTATGTGAATTTTGCGCGCCTGCCGGATTACAGCTACTTTTCTGTCCTCCGCCACAAGCTCCACTGGCGGGGCTCAACCAATCCGGCCGATTGAAGCGCCGGTTTGTTTCCCGGCGCGGATGAGCGCCAGCATTCTTCCGGCGGCCCGCCGCGGTTTTTCCGCGGCGGTAACGGCGGTTACCAGGGCGATGGGGCCGGCGCCGGTTCCGAGCAGTTCCGGAATGTGTTCCGCCTTGATCCCGCCCATGACCGTGAAAGGGATTTTTATTTTTGCGGCAATCCGCTTCATTTTCGCGATGCCGAGGAACGGTTTGTCCCATTTTTTCGTTCTGGTCGGGAAAATCGGGCCGATGTTGACATAGGATGCCCCGGCCCGCTGGGCCGCCAATGCCTCCTTGAGCGAATGGGTGGAGGCGCCGATAATCAAATCCGGCGCGATTTTTCTGGCCCGGCACACCGGCAGATCGTCCTGCCCCAGGTGGACGCCGTCCGCCTGAACGGCCAGCGCCAGGTCCAGGCGATCGTTTATGATCAGCAACGCGCCGGCCGCGCGGGTCATGGCCCGGATTTTTTCCGCCAGCCGGAACAGGCGCGGAAACGGCATTTCTTTTTCGCGCAGCTGGATCAGGCGCACTCCCCCGGCCAGCGCCTCCTTGACGATCCGTTCGGTGGGCCGGCCGCGCGAAAGCGCCTGCGAGGTTACCAGGTAAAGCCCGGCCCGCCGGAACTTTGCCATCCGCCGCTCATGGATGATTTTGCTGTTCATCGGAAACAATTCGCGCGGTAAAAACATGCCGCCGCCGGCGCCGCCCGCATGCGTTTGCGGGATTAACGGACGCTGTAGACCGCATCCCAATTCTTAAACACCGGCTGCAGCCCCTTGCCGGCCAATGTCCTGCAAAACGACGCGACGCTGCGGGTGTCGGCCACGTCAAACTGACCTTCCCCGGCGGCCTGGTAGTCAAAATGATAGCCGCCGACGGTCGTTTTGCTGGCAATGCTCATTTTGGATATGCCGACCCCGGCGATAGCGTCGCGAAAAGCCGGTTTTTCGCGGGTTGAAAGCACGAGATGAACTTCCGGCAGACAGAGGCGGAAAGCGAAAATCATCTGCGCCAGAAAGGAATCGCCGACCGGATTGGCGGGCGCAAAACCGCCGGCCTGGGGCCGTATCCGCGGAAATGAAATTGAAAATCCGGCCTGCCAGTGTTCGCGGCGCAGATGTTCAACATGCTGAAAAAGACAGACGGCCTCCGCGGCCGGGTCGGCCAGACCGAGCAACGCCCCCAGACCGGCGAACCGCGCGCCGGCCGCCAGCGCGCGCGCGGGCGTTTCCAGCCGGTTGCTGAAATTTTTTTTGGGTCCCCAGCGGTGAACTTTTGAATAAACTTCGGGGTCATAAGTTTCCTGATAAATGGTTATTCCCGAGCATCCGGCGGCCGCCAATTCCCGGTATTCGGCGATCGTCATGGGAAATGATTCAATTGTTACCATGGCGAACCGCTCGGCCGCCAGAACAACGGCTTCGCGGACATAGTTGAAATCAGCCTGCGGCGTTCTTTCGCCGGTCAAGAGCAATATCTCCTCAAAGCCCAATTTGCGCAGGGCATCCATTTCCATCGCAATCATATCGCGTTCCAGCCGTTTCCGGGGATGTTTCCGGTCGGCGGCAAAACCGCAGTAGGCGCAGCCGCCGGAACAGTAGTTTGAAAGGTAAAGCGGCACGTAGAGCGCGATGGTGCGCCCGAAATAACGGCGGGTCAGGCTGAGGGCTTTTTGCGCCATCGGTTCAATAAAAGAAGCCGCGGCCGGGGATAACAGGGCGGCCAGTTCGCGCGGCCCGGGCGACTCCGATTCAATTGCATTGAGCACGTCGCGGTTGCCGGCCCGGCGGCTGACGGCTGTCCAGGCGGCGGGATGGAGCCAGTCTGGCGGATTGCTTTTCAAGTTTTTGCAGCTTCCCGCCGTTCAATTCTGCGCTCAATTTTTTTGCGCCAGACCCAGATGAAAATGAAAATGGACGCCGCCGCGAGAAAGATGACGAACCAGAACGCGGCCGCGTGCTGATGGCTGATCGGCAGGGCGACGTTCATTGAAAAAACGCTGACCACCAGGGTTGGCACCATGATGCTGATGGTGATGATGTTGAGCGTCTTCATCAGCAGGTTCAGGTTGTTGCCGACGATTGACGCGCGGGCGTCCATGAGGCTCGCCAGAATGGTGGAATAAATTTCAGCCTGCTTGATGCACTGGTCGTTTTCAACGATAATATCGTCAAGCAGCTCCGTGTTTTCACCGGTCATCGCCATTTTGGCCGCGTTGATTTTCAGCTTGCCGATAAGCATGGCGTTGGAATTGAGGGCGCTCAGGTAATAAACGAGGCTTTTTTCCAGGGTGAAAAGGTTGAGCAGGTACTTGTTTTCCATGGAAGTGTTGATTTTCTGCTCAAGCGAATCGGTAATCATGTTGATTACCTTCAAATGTTCCATGAAATGCGTGATGGTGCGCCCGATCAGGCGCAGCGCGACATCCAGCAGGGAGGAAACCCGCGCAAACGACTTGCCGGAAAAAATCTGAATATCATCGGTCATGACCACAATCAAGTGCTCCTTAAAGAGAAACGCGCCCGTTGACGCCACCTTGAAAAGGAAAAGATCCTTGGATGAATAATTCTTGGGGCGCTTGTAGATCATCGCCACGTGGTCCGGCTCAAATTCAAGCCGCGAAATCTCGTCGGGATCAAGCGCCGAATTGAGCGTGTGCTCGTCCAGATGATAAGCCGCCACGAGATGCTTTTTTTCCTCGTCGTCCGGATTGATATAAACGTGGATGGAGGCGGACGAGGAATCCGATTCAACGACCTTGTTGCCGGTAATCTGATATTCTTTTAACATCTTGTTCCGTTTTTAATACGGCGCAATAAACGTAATGCCAGATAATATACATCCCTTTGCGCTTGTTTTTCAAGCAAAATCACCGGGGCCGTAAACAATAAAAAAATAATCTTGATATTTGCCGCCGGAAGGCAATAATTCCAAACAAAGCTGATGATTGTTGGCAATAAGACAAACGAGCAATCCGGTGAATGTTTTTTTCAAAATAATAGCATGCGGCGCGGCGCTCTGGTTCCTCGGCGCGCCCGGCGCCATGGCCGGGCAGGCGCTGGTTGCCAGGGTTAACGGCGCCATCAGCCCGGTTACGGCAAAATTCATAACCGAAGCCATTGAAAAGGCCGAGGCCGAGCAGGCCGCCTGCCTGGTCATTGAGCTGGATACCCCCGGCGGACTGGACGACTCCATGCGCGCTATCATCAAGCGCATGCTCGCCTCAAAAGCGCCGGTTGTTGTTTACGTGGCCCCTTCCGGCTCGCGGGCCGCCTCGGCCGGCGCCTTCATTACCATCGCCGCGCACGTTGCCGCCATGGCGCCGGGCACCGCCATCGGCGCGGCCCATCCCGTCGCGTTGATGCAGTCGGCGCCCATGGATACCAACATGAGCGCCAAGGTCACGCACGATGCGGCCGCCTATATCCGTTCCATCGCCGAAAAGCGCGGACGCAACATCAGTTGGGCCGAATCGGCCGTTCGCGAAAGCGTCTCGCTTTCGGAAACGGAAGCGCTGAAAAAGAAAGTGATAGACCTGATTGCGCCTTCCACGCCGGCCCTGCTGGAAATGATTGACGGCCGGAGCGTCGTCGTCGGCGAAAATTCCGTCAAGTTGAAAACCCGGGGGGTTCAGATCACGGAGCTGACCATGAACTGGCGCGACCGGTTTCTGGAAGTGGTCGCCAACCCGAACGTCGCCTACGTCCTTTTCATGTTTGGCCTGCTGGGCCTTTATTTTGAGCTGGCCAACCCGGGCGCCATCCTGCCCGGAGTAACCGGGGCCATCTGTCTCATTCTCGCTTTTTTCGCGTTCCAGACTCTCTCGGTCAACCTGGCCGGAATACTGCTGATCGTGCTCGGCATCATTCTCCTCATCGTAGATGTCAAGGCCGGAACCCACGGCATTCTGACCGGCGGAGGACTGGTGGCCATGTTTATCGGCTCGCTTATGCTTTTTAATTACGACGATCCCGCCTTTCGCGTTTCCCTGCAGGTGATCGTGCCGGTGGTGCTGGCGGTCGGCTTATTCTTCCTGCTGGGCACATGGCTTTCCCTCCGCGCGCTGGTCCGCAGGCCGTTCAGCGGGCCGGCCGGATTGATCGGCGAAAGGGGCGAAGCGCGCACCGCTATTGACTCCGGCGGCGGCCGGGTGTTCGCCGCCGGCGCGCATTGGAACGCGGTGGCCGAAACGCCGATTTCTTCAGGCCGTAAAATTGTTGTGGAAAGCGTGGACGGCATGACGCTGCGCGTTTCCGAAGAAAGCAAATAAAAAAATGCCGCGCTAAAACGCGCGGCCAGCGAAAGGAGAATACCATGGGTCCAGGTCTGATTGTTTTTCTGGCGATAGTCGTCTTTATTCTCGCCAACAGCGTCCGCATTCTGCGGGAATACGAGCGGGGCGTCGTTTTCCGTCTCGGCCGGTTTGTCGGTGTGCGCGGTCCCGGCCTCATTATTCTTATCCCGCTCTTTGAAAAAATGGTGCGGGTAACCTTGCGGACGGTTGCCATGGATGTGCCGCCGCAGGAAGTGGTTACGCGCGACAACGTTTCGGTCAAGGTGAATGCGGTCCTCTATTTCCAGGTTTTTGAGCCCGGCAAGGCGATCATTGCGGTGGAGGATTACCTTTACGCCACTTCCCAGATGGGCCAGACCACCCTGCGCTCGGTGCTCGGCGAGCACGAACTGGACGATTTGCTTTCCAACCGCGAAAAAATAAACCAGATGCTCCAGAAAATCATGGACGAGCGCACCGATCCTTGGGGCGTGAAAGTCAGCGCGGTTGAAGTCAAGGACGTTGATCTGCCCGAAAACATGAAGCGCGCCATTGCCAAGCAGGCCGAGGCCGAACGCGAACGCCGGGCAAAAGTGATCCACGCCGACGGCGAGTTCCAGGCCTCCAGCAAGTTGAAGGACGCCGCCGACGTCATGGCCGTCCAGCCGGTGGCCGTCCAGCTGCGTTACCTGCAGACGCTCACCGAAATCGCCACGGAAAAGAATTCAACCATTGTCTTTCCCCTGCCGGTTGATTTTATCAATTATTTTCTGAAGTCAAAAAATAAAGACGTCTGAGGCGGGCGTTGGCCGTTTTAACGCGCGCCGCGCCAATCTCCTCCTGGAAAGAGATCCCGCCCCCCCTGGCCATTGGAAGGCGTCCGGCGCGGAGATTTCCGGCCATTCGCCCCCATCCAGCTCTGGTGGAATCTGCCCGGCATGTGCCTCTTTACAATCCAGGCCGAAGAAACCGCCGGCCGGCTCCGCCGGGCAAAACTCCCCTGGCGCCTGCCTTCGCTTGCCGAACGGAAAAAAGAAATCATCGCCCTCTTTTTGTCGGGAGTGTCCCTGCGCCGCAAGAATGAAAGATAAAACCGGAGGAGCAAAGGAATGAATAAAATAACGACCTTTATGGCGCTGAGTCTGGCCTTTTTTTCCGGCTGCAATTTCAACGGAATAAAACCGGATGGCTCGGGCACGATTGAATGCACGGAAGCGGATATCGCCCCGCAGGTTTCCGGACGCATCGTTGCCTTGGCGCCCGAGGAAGGCGATTTCGTCAAACCGGGCGAAATAATCGCCCGTTTGGACGCCGCCGATTACGAGTTAAAACGCCGGGAGGCCAAAGCCGCGGTTGCGGTCGCGCGCGCCCAGCTTGACCTGCTCCTGGCCGGCAGCCGGGACGAAGACATCGCGCGCGCGCGCGAACAGGCCGCGGAAGCCAGGGCGCTGGCCGCGTCGGCCGCGGCCGACCTGCGCCGCATCATTTCCGTTTATCAAACCGGCACCGCCACCCAGAAACAGATGGATGATGCCACCGCCCAGGCCGAACGCACCAAAGCCGTCCTGGCCGCCGCGGAACAAAATCTGGCTAAGCTTGAGAAAGGCAGCCGCGAGGAGGAAATCCGCCTGGCCGAAGCGCAGGTAATGCAGGCCGAGGCCCGGCTGGCGCTGACGGAAAAAGCGGTGGCGGACTGTGCGGTAACATCTTCCGTGCGCGGGGTGGTTACGGCCCGTGTGCGCGAGAATGGCGAATTCGCGCCGGCCGGGGCCCCGCTCGTCACAATCTCCCGCCTGGATGAGGTCTGGCTCGCGGTTTACATTCCCGAAACGGCCATCGGCCATGTCAAGCTTGGCCGGAAGGCCTGGGTGAAAATTGACGGCCGGCCGGATTTCTTTGAGGGCAAAGTAACTTACATTTCACCGGCGGCTGAGTTCACGCCGCGCAATGTCCAGACCCCGGACGAACGCGCCAAACTGGTGTACCGCGTAAAAATCACGCTTGAAAACAAAGAAGGCATTTTCAAGCCCGGCCTACCGGCGGACGGTTATTTGGCAAACCCCGGGCCATAGCCCGGCCGGACGCGGCCTGCTTTTCACACGGCTCCGGACATAAAAAAAACGGCAGAGAGCCATGCAAGAACATGATCGCCATCTCGCGGTGCTGACCCGGGAGCTGACAAAATCTTTCGGTTCCCTGAAAGCCGTCAGCGGTTTGAATCTCTCTGTGGAAAAGGGAAACATGTTCGGGCTCGTTGGCCCGGACGGCGCCGGTAAAAGCACGGTAATCCGCCTGCTCTGCGGAATTCTGAGTCCCTCCTCCGGCCGGGGCAGGATTGCTGGTTTTGACCTGGAAACGGAGCGCCAAATGATCAAGCGGCGGATTGGTTATCTTTCCCAGAATTTCACCCTTTACGGCGACCTTACGGTGGATGAAAATATTGAATTTTCCGCCGGAATCCACAACGTGGACGCGTTTCAGGAAAGACGCGATGAACTGCTGGAATTTACGCGGCTGACCGCGTTCCGCCGGCGCGCGGCCGGCGCGCTTTCGGGCGGCATGAAAAAAAAACTGGCGTTGGTCTGCGCCCTTATTCACACGCCGGAGATAATTTTTCTTGACGAACCCAGCGCCGGCGTTGATCCCGTCTCGCGCGGCGAACTCTGGAACATTCTCGCCTCTATCATGGACCGGGGCGTGACGATTTTCATGACCACGCCCTATCTGGATGAGGCGGAGCGCTGCGTCCGCATCAGCCTTATGCACCAGGGGCGCGCGATTATGACCGGGTCTCCGGACGAAATTAAAAGGGCCATGCCGGGCCGCGTCTACGATTTGCATTGTGCCGAAGCGCCGGCGGCTTACCGGTTATTGCGCGACCGACTCCCCGCCACCAGCCTGGTCCTGTACGGCGACCATTTGCGGCTCTGGAGCGCCAGCGCGCAAAGCGCCCGGGAAACCGCCGCCTGGCTTGGCGGCAAACAGATCGGGGACATTGTTCTTGCGGAAGCCGAACCGTCGCTGGAAGACGCTTTTGTGGCGCTGCTGGGGACGAAACCGCCGGCCGGCGCTTCATAATACCCGAATATTGCACAAATTTCGTGCAATATTCAGTTAATAAAAATTTCAGAGGAGGAAGAGCATGATAAAAAATATTTTAACGATTGTTTTTTCAGCCGTTTTCTGCCTGGTTGCCGGGGACTCTCCGGCCGAAGAAATCAGCGCCGGGCAGATTGTCAACGAGGTCCTTGAGCACAGTTATCGCTTGAAAATAGCCGGCGAGCAGGTAACGGCGGCGGAAGCGGTCAAAAAACAGGCCGCGGCCGCCGCGTTTCCATCCCTTGATCTGGATGGCCGCGCCGCCCATTACTGGGGTCTGCATGAAAACACCCTGGGCAATTTCCGGATTCCGGCCATTCCCGACCGCTACGGCGGCGGCGTCATGTTTTCCCAGCCGCTTTACACCGGCGGTAAAATTTCCGGGGGGAAACAAATGGCTGATGCAGAACGCCTTTCCGCCCGGGCGTCTTTCGCCGCCCGGCGGGCCGATATTGTTTATCAGGCGCTGGTCGCCTACTGGTCATGGGCAAAAGCTTTTTACGCGGCCGAATCTTTCCGGGCCAGCACGGCCTGGATGGAAGCGCATGAGCGCGACATGCGCAATCTGCGCGGCGCCGGCCTGGCAACCGAAAACGAGCGCCTCTCTACCAGCGTCCGGCTGGATCAGACCCGGCTGCGTCTTGAGGAGGCGCTGCGTTACACGCTTTTATGCCGCGCCGGCATTGAACGGCTCACCGGCAAAACATTGCCGGAAGCGGCTTTTCCCGTTCGCCCCTCCTGTGAAAATCAGGTTTCCGCCGGCGGCGAAGAGAACTTGATTCAAGGCGCGCTGGCCAACCGCCCCGACGTTCGCGCCATGCAATTCGCGCTTAATGCCGCCCGCAAAAATATTCAAATCCAGAGCGCCGGTTATTTTCCGCAGCTCAACGCCAATCTCCGCGGCGAAGTCGCCCGTCCCAATCCGTTAAACATACCGCCCGAAGACGAATGGCAGTTTGACGCCTTCGCCGGCATTTCGGTTTCCTGGAACATTCTGGACTGGGGGTTGACCCGGGCCAAGGCAAACGAGGCCCGGGCGCGCGCCAACCAGGCGGGTTATCAGCTTTCCCAGTTGAACGAGCAGATAGCTTTTGAAGTGCGCCAGGCGCTGATCAACCTGCAAAATGCCGTTACAAAAGCGCGCGTGTCGGCGCACGCCGAGGAAAGCGCCCAGCTTGACCTGAAAGCCGCCGCCGACCTCTGGCAAAACGGTCTGGCGCGGCATTCGGACGTGCTGGACGCCCAGGCCCGGCTGACGGACGCCGGTTTTGACCAGATCGCCGCCGCCGCCGATATCGCCCTGGCGCGCGCCGAACTGGAACACGCCTGCGGAATCGCGGAAGCCGAAGCGGTTGAAAGACAAAATGAAAGGGATTGAAAACGCCGATATGCAGAGTGAAATATCATTGCCGCGTTTTTCCTCCCCTTGTTCCGCGGACAACGTCCGGCGGGAATCCGGCCGGGACGATTGCGCCGTGGAGGCCAAAAACATGACCAAAACATTCGGGCGTTTCACGGCCGTTGACCGTCTGACTTTTTCCATTCGCCGCGGCGAGGTGTTCGGATTTCTCGGGCCGAACGGCGCCGGCAAGTCCACCGCGATCCGCATGCTTTGCGGGCTGTTGCGGCCGACGTCCGGAACGGCATTCGTAAATGGAATTGACATCCGCCGCGATCCGGAAAGCGTGCGCGCGCAAATCGGCTACATGTCGCAGAAATTCAGCCTGTATAAGGACATTTCCGTGATTGAAAATATCAATTTTTTCGGCGGCGTATACGGGCTTTGCGGGGAAAAACTGCGGGACCGCGCGGCGCGGATTATTGAGGCGAGCGGGCTGGGCGGACTTGAAAAAAACCTCACCGGCACGCTTTCCGGGGCGCTTCAGCAGCGGCTGGCGCTCGCCTGCGCCATCCTGCACGAGCCGCCGGTTCTTTTTTTGGATGAGCCCACCAGCGGTATTGACCCGATATCGCGCCGTATTTTCTGGGATATGATCCGCGCCATGGCCGCGCGCCGCATTGCCGTCCTCGTTACCACCCATTTTCTGGACGAGGCTGAACTGTGCGACCGGCTCGGATTCATTACCGCGGGAAAACTCATTGCCCTGGGAAAACCGGGGGAATTAAAGAAAATGGCGGTGGACGAAGACCTTTTTGAGCTGACCCTGGCCGCGTTCTCCTCCGCCGGGCGGATGGAGCAAACGTCTCTTTTTGAAGCGCGGGAAAAAATAAGGCAAATAGAAGGCGTTCAGGGCGTTTCCTATTTCGGCCGGAACCTGCATATATTCTGCCGGCGGGGCGTTCTGCCGGAGGACAAACTGGGGCGGGAACTCCGCCGGCAGGGATTGGCGCCGCTGGCATTGCGCGCCGTTGCTCCGCGCCTTGAGGACGCCTTTATCCGCCTGGCCGGACAGACCGCGGGAAAGGCGGACGAATGATATGAACCGCATCCGGACCATCTTCATAAAGGAAGTCCGCCAGATCCGGCGCGATCTGCTTTCGCTCGGCCTCCTCATTTTTGTGCCGGCATTCCTGCTTCTGCTTTACGGCTATGCGCTCTCGTTTGATGTCAAGCACCTCCGGGTCGCCGTGCTGGACGAAGATTTGAGCGCGGAAAGCCGTTTTTTCCAGGACAATCTCTTTCAAAACCCCTATTTTGAACGGGTCGGGATACTGGCCGCCCGCTCCGAGATTGACGACTGGCTGAAACGCGGCAGGGCGCGGATCGTGCTGGTTATTCCGCGTGATTTTGCCGAACGAATTGCGTGCGGAAAGAGAGCCGTTGTGCAGGCCTTGCTTGACGGTTCCGACGCCACCGCCGCCAATGTCGCCATCGGCTATCTGGACGCGCTTGCCGAAAAAACTTCTTCTCAGCTGTGCCGGAAAGACCGGATGGATAAAGCTGTTCCGCCGGCCGGCGGAACCGTAAAACTTGAGCCACGCATCTGGTTCAACCCCGATTTGCAAAGCGCGCATTTCCTGATTCCGGGCCTGATGGGCATGCTGCTGATGATCTCGGCCGTAATTGCCGCCTCGCTTTCCATTGTGCGGGAAAAGGAGCGGGAAACCATTGAACAGATCAACCTCTCCGCGGTCCGCCCCTTTGAGCTTATCCTGGGAAAAATCCTGCCCTATTTGTTGATCTGTCTGGTTACCACGTTGACCGTGCTCGGGGTCGGCTGGCTTGTTTTCGGGGTTGCCGTCCGCGGTTCTTTTTTTCTGCTCGCTGTTTCCATTCTTATTTTTCTTTTTGCGGCGCTTGGCATGGGGCTGTTAATCTCGGCTTCCACGCATTCCCAGCAGGAGGCCTTTCAGCTGGCCGTTGTTACCACGCTCCTGCCGTCCATTATTCTTTCCGGACTGATTTTTCCGATTGCCGCCATGCCGCGTTTGATACAGGGCATTTCACTGCTGGTGGTGCCGCGTTACTTTGTCGCCGCCATGCGGAGCATTATTCTGAAAGACGCGTCTTTTTCCATTGTCTGGCCGCAATTGGCGGCCATGATTGCGCTTGGGCTGGCCTTCAATTTTCTGGCGATGCGTTTGATGGCGAAAAACCGATGAGAGGACAGCAAATAAAGTGCATGGTCATCAAGGAGTTCGCGCAGATTCGGCGCGACCGTAATCTCGTCCGGCTCCTGATATTGGCGCCCCTGATCCAGCTGCTCATCCTGGGATTCGCGGCCACCACTGATATCCGCGAAATACGGCTGGCGGTGCGCGATAACGATCATTCCCGGCAAAGCCGTGAATTGCGCCGCGCGCTGGGAGCGTCCGGTTATTTCAAAATCGTCTCCGCCGCCGGACCGGAAAGCCGCGACGGCGAACTGCTCGTTTCCGGCCGGGCCGGTCTGGCGCTGGTGATTCCGCAGGAATTCGCAAAGCGGATGGCGCGGGACCGTTCCGCTGCGGTCCAGGTCATAGTTGACGGATCCGACAGCAATTTCGGCGTGCAGGGACTGGGTTACTTGCAGAAAGCCATCCGGACATTCGCGGCCGGCCTGGAGAAACGCCGCCAGAGCCGGGTCGGTTCCGGTCCGCCGCCGGTTATAAACATTGAAAGCCGGGTATGGTATAATCCGGGACTGGTTTCGCGCGTCTACATGGTTCCGGCCATCATGGCGCTCCTCCTGCTGGTGACAACCATGCTGATCACCAGCATGGCGCTGGTAAAAGAACGCGAAAACGGAACCATAGAGCAGTTGATAGTCACGCCCCTGCGTTCGGGCGAAATCATTGCCGGGAAACTTCTGCCGTTTGTGCTGATCGGTATGATTGAGCTTTTCTTTGCGCTGGTTATGATTACTTTTGTCTTTCAGGTTCGGATACGCGGCAGCCTTCTGTCTTTGCTGGTTATCTCTGTTTTCTTTCTTCTGACCACCCTCGGACTCGGACTTTTTATCTCCACGCTGGTCAAGACCCAGCAGCAGGCCATGCTGGCGGCCGCGTTTTTTGTGATAATGCCTTTTGTGCTTCTCTCCGGCTTTGTCTTTCCCGTTGAAAACATGCCCCGGCCGCTTCAGGCTGTTACCGGCCTGATTCCGCTCAAATATTACCTCCAGATCGTGCGCGGTATTTATCTCAAGGGCCAGGGCTGGCATGATTTCTGGCCGCAGGCGCTTGCTCTCCTGGGTTGGGGCGGCGCCATCCTCGGCACGGCCGCCGTCTGTTTCCGGAAAAGGCTGGATTAGCCCGCAAATTGCGGGCAGCGTGTTGGCGGGAATGAGCGATCTCCGTCGTAGTTCCGGGATTTTTCGCGCCGGTTGCAGGTAATTCGGGGATCAGGCGGGGATCAGGATAACTGCCAGGCAAAGCTCCGAACCCCGATGCAAGCGCGGGGCGGGATTGTTTTCCGCGGCCGCCTTAGAAATTAAGATTTGCCGTGGCGCCGAGCGAACCGCCTTCGGGATTGATCATGTAACGCGATTGACCGATGTTGCCGGACATGTTTTCCAGCCAGTCATACCGGCCGAAAACGCCGATTCCCACTCCGTCAAAAATCCGCAATCCAAGCTGCATCTGGACAAAACCGCCGAACTTGCACTCGGAATAATCCTGGCTGTCCCGCCAGGTCTGCAACACATCGGGCCGGCCGTTGTTGCCGGAGGCGGCATACAATGTTTCCTCGTAAGATGTCTGCATGTTGACCCAGTTAAAGGTCGGGCCGGCAATGCCCGCAAGCGAAAGCCGCCAGTAACTGGCCGAGAGAAGCATGCCGAGCGAAACCGTTCCGAGATTCATATCCAATGACTGTTGAATGTCATTATACGCGTTGTAACTGTAGTCGCCGGTTTTCACGGTGCCGGCGCTGCGGCGCGCGTCCGGAATATTATTAATGACGGGAGCTTCCGCCAGCGAATAAATGTCTTCGTCATACTGGACATACGTCTCCCATTGCTGACGGTCGTTAAAATTGGCGTAGCGGGCCGCGTCGGAAAACGTAACGCGTGAAAAATCAAGATGCAGTCCCGCATCAAACCACTGTTGGTTGTACAAAGACCTTTCCAATTGAATGTAGGGCGCGATTTCCCTGTCAAAATTATTGTGCGTTTCGCCCACGCTGGTCTCCCGGCTGCGGGTGTATTCGGTATAGGTGCGTCCCGCGTAACGGAAGGCAACCGAATCGCCCCGCAGTTCGCCGCCCTCCCAATCTTCCGTGCCGCCGTCCAGGTCCGTATAATCGTCTTTATGGACATGGCCGTTTTCATAGTTCCGGTCGGAATAAGAATTCAAGTCTCCGGCCGGTTCATAACGTCCGAAGCGGTCTCCGGCCCTGGCGGGCACCTGATAGTTCTGCGAATAGGAATATGTTTTGAACGTCTGGCCGTGAATCGTTCTCATGAGCACGCCGGCCGCGAGCTTCCATTTGCCGGCTTTTTCCGGATCCGCCGCCCGCTCAAAATTGCGTTTCCACCATCCGCCGGTTTCCGCCAGTTCCTCCCCGGCGGTTTTACGGGCCATGGCTTTCTGTTCGCGCGCTTCTTCCTGGGCCCGGATTTTGGCCTCTATCGCGGCTTTTCTTTCGGCTTCCTTCCTGACTTTGGCTTCGGCTTCGGCCTTCTCGTTGGCCGCGATTCTTGCCTGGCGGCTGGTTTCAAAAGATGTCCGCGCTTTTTTTGCTTCGGCTTCCAAAACCGCGGCTTTTTCCGCGGCTGCCTTGGCTTGGGTTTCCTTGTCCGTCATTTCCTCGCGCGCCTTGCGTTTCTCTTCAACCGAGGCGTTTTTGTCCAAAGTTGTTTTTTCCGAGTTTTTCACGGCCTTCGCGGCCGCCGCCGCTTTTTTATCGGCCTCGGTTCTGGCCCTGGCGGCCGTTTTTTCCAAAACTTTCGTTTCTTGCTCCGCATTGCGTTCTGCCGCGATCGCCGCCTTTTCTTCCGCCTCGGCTTTGGCCCTGGCCTTTTTATCCGCCGCTTCCTTTGCCTTCCGTTCGGCTTCAGCCTTCAAAATGACTTCTTTCCTGGCTTTTTCTTCCGCTTCGGCTTTGGCCTTGGCGGCGGCGACGGCTTCTTTGGCGGCTATTTCCCTGGCCTTTTGTTCAGCTTCGGCCTTTAACTTTGCATCCCTGGCCGCTTTTTCTTCAGCTTCTTTCTTTGCTTTTGTCTCGGCTTCGGCCTTTTGCTTGGCCGCGATTCTGGCCTGGCGGCTGGTTTCAAAAGATGTCCGCGCTTTTTTTGCTTCGGCTTCCAAAACCGCGGCTTTTTCCGCGGCCGCCTTGGCTTGGGTTTCCTTGTCCGCCATTTCCTCGCGCGCCTTGCGTTTTTCTTCAACCGATGCTTTACTCAAAGATGTCTTTTCCGCGGCTTTCACGGCCTTCGCGGCCGCCGCCGCTTTTTTATCGGCCTCGGTTCTGGCCCTGGCGGCCGTTTTTTCCAAAGCTTTCGTTTCCTGCTCCGCATTGCGTTCCGCCGCGATCGCCGCCCTTTCTTCCGCTTTGGCTTTGGCCTTGGCGGCGGCGACGGCTTCTTGCTCGGCCTTTTTTGCGGCCGCGGCCCTTAATTCTGCTTCTCTGGCCGCTTTTTCTTCAAGTTCCTTTTTGGCGCTGGCTTCCGCTCGGGCCTTTTCTTCCGCCAAAACCTTCGCTTTTTTTTCAGCTTCAGCCCTGGCTTTTGCTTCGGCGGACGCGGCTTTTTCAGCGGCTTCCTTTGCTTTTTGCCCGGCCTCGGTTTTCAGCTTGGCTTCCTTCTCGGCTTTTTTCCTGGCCGCTTTTTCCGCATCAGCCTTTATTTTTTTATCCGCATCGGCCGGCGCGGAAGTCGCCGGTTGTGTGGTTGTTGCGGCCGGTAATTGCGCAAAACTCCGCATGGCCGGGCATATCAGAAAAAACGCAACCGCAATAATGAGGTAATGTTTCATAAGCCAGGGCCTTTAATAATTATTTTATGCAATTTCCGCAGTTATTCTAATAATTACTTAATTCTAATCGCTTTCTCCTAAAAAAGCAACCTTTTTTTAAGACTTTATTTTAGAATCAACGGCAATAATATGGTCAAGGCTTTCCCGGAACAGATTCAGGCCGGTGGCGGGGATAATGATAGTGTCGCGATGTCCCCCGACATCCTCGGTAATCCGCAAAAAGCGGCCGCTGGCGTTTTCCTTGAAGTCAAAAAAGAAGTGTTTTCTTTCAATCTGCAGGCGTTCGCTTAAAATCATCTTATCCGTCCGGACTCTGTCCGGACGCATGTTTCCATACTGTTCCTGTTCTTTGCGCAAATCCTCCGGGCCTTGTTTTCCCAGGTTTCTCCTCATGGCCCTGCCCCCTTTTTTAAGTAATTTAAACAGCATGGCTTAAAGCGCCTCGCCCGTCTGGAACCTGGCAAATCTTACGATTTTTATCTCATCCGCCAGTTCTTTTTCCTTTTCCGCCAGCAAAGATGCGATCTTTTTATCCTGGTCTTTCACAAAAGGCTGTTCCAGGAGGCAGACCTGCTCATAAAACTTGCCGAGTTTGCCTTCCACGATTTTTTCCACTATTTGCGGCGGTTTGCCGGTTATCTGTTTCGCGAATATTTCCTTTTCCGCGGCGGTAACGGCGGGGGGCACGCTTGCGCGGTCCAGAAAACGCGGCTGGGAGGCGGCAACCTGCAGGCAGATATCTTTGGCCAGATCATTGAAAGCCGGTTTTGAGGCCGTATCGTTTTTAGCGCAATTCAGTTCCACGAGAACGCCGATGGCGCTGCCATGGTGGATGTAGGCGGCAATAATGCCGGGTTTTTGCAGGACAAAACGGATATTGCGGCGGACAACGATGTTTTCGCCTATTTCCGCAATCTTGGCGGTAACATCCGTTTTGGCCGCTTCGGCCAGGCTGTTGTCCATGGCCGCAGCCTTTTCCGCCAGTTTGGCGGTAAAGGAACGGAAGCCGTCGTTTTTGGCCACGAAATCTGTCTCGCAGTTGACCTCAATCAAGCTGCCCGCCTTCCCGCTTTCGGCAATAAAGGCGGCAATTACGCCCTGATTAACGGCCCGGGACGATTTTTTTTCGGCGATGGCGATGCCTCTTTCCCGCAGAATGCGAAGCGCCTTGGCCTTGTCGCCGCCCGCCTCGCCCAGGGCCCGCTTGCATTCCATCATGCCGGCGTTGGTTTCATCGCGTAATGCCTTCACTGATGCTGCTGTGATTTCCGTCATTGATTCAAACTCCTCCCTTTTTGAATTAACATCCTTTTTGCGTTCGTGGTGTGTCAGCCCGGACTGGCAAAAATCCGGGGGTTTTCATTCCGCTCCGGGAGCCCGCTGAATACCGGAGCTGGCAAAAGCCGCCTCAAAAAACGTTTCTTCAACTTTGCGGCTGGGGCTCGGGGGTAACCTTTGTTTCCGATTCTTCCGCTTTTTCAGTTTTTTCAGCGGGGGAGACGTCCGGTTCTTTCTCTTCCGGCCGGCCGCTTTTTGCCGCCGCGCCGCGGTGCGTCTTTTTTCCCCGGGGCGGCCTGGCGGCCGGCTTGTTACCGGTTTTTTCCCCTTCTTTTGTTTCCGCCGCCTGCTGCGCTTGGGCGCGCGCGAGAGCATACTCGGCGCCGGCCTTGACAATCGCGTCAGCCAGCACGTTGATTATTAATTTTATGGAACGCGTTGAATCGTCATTCGCGGGGATCGGATAATTAATTGGGTCGGGGTTGCAATTGGTATCCACCATGGCAACCACCGGAATGCCGACCCGGTTGGCCTCCCGGACGGCAATTGCTTCCCGGTTGATATCCACCACAACCATGGCCCCCGGCAATCCCGGCAGGTCGGTCAGGCCGGCAATGCCCATCAGATTGCGTTCCAGGCGCTCCAGCTCATGGCGCAGGCGCGAGGCTTCCTTCTGGGGCATGGCGTCCAGCGTACCCTTTTCCCGCATGTTCTGAATTTCTTTCATATGCCGGATGCTGTTGGCTATATTCTGATAATTGGTAAGCGTTCCGCCCAGCCAGCGGCTGATGACGTAAAACTGCCCGGAACGCGTTGCGGCATCCTTGATGATTTCCTGGCATTGCCGCTTGGTGCCGACAAACAGGATGTTTTTGCCGCCGCCGGCCGTTTTGTAAAGAAACTGTGCGGCCAGCTCAAGCTGGGCCAGGCTTTTATGCAGGTCAATGACATAAATGCCGCTGCGTTTCTCAAAAATAAAACGCTTCATTTTGGGATTCCAGCGCTTGCTCTGGTGTCCGAAATGAACGCCGGCATTGAGGAGATCGGTGGCGCTGAGGGAGACAAAAGGTTCGTTCTTTTCTGACATATTTCCTCCTTTTTGCTGATCCCTTAATTAATAAAAGGGATAATCCGCTTTGATGGTTTCCAAGGACCGGGGGAAACCATGCTCGCTTCCGTCCCGGAGCGCTCGGCGCGCGCGGGACTAATTGAAAGAAGGAGCATAACCGTCATTTTTTTTATTGCAAGTTATTTTTTTGCGATTAACTTTTGCGGGCGCCGGGAAAGTATTGTAATATTCATTGTGAAGAAAAACTTTTTGAACATTAAACGCCGTTGACGATGAAACCGGGGCTTTACATTGTCGGCACGCCGATCGGCAACCTGGAAGACGTCAGTCCCAGGGCGCTGGAGACATTGCGGCAGGCTGATTTTATTCTGGCCGAAGACACGCGGCATACCCGCATTCTGCTTGACCGCCACCGGCTCAAGGGAAATCTGGTAAGCTGTCACAAGTTCAACGAGCAATCGCGCTCCGCCTTTGTGCTGTCGCAGATCGGGGCCGGCCGCGCGGTGGCCATTGTGACCAATGCCGGCATGCCGGCGATTGCCGACCCGGGCGCGCGCATTGCGCGCGCCTGCCGTCAAAGCGCCCTTTTTGTTACGGTCATTCCCGGGCCTTCGTCTGTAACCGCGGCGGTGGCCATGAGCGGATTCGGCGGCGGCGGTTTTCTCGCCGAAGGTTTTTTGCCGCGCAAAAAGGGCGCGCGCCGCCGGCGCCTGGCCGAGTTGAAGACAATCGGCATGCCGGTCGCAATCCTGGAATCGCCCTATCGCTGCCGGCAGTTCCTTGAAGAAGTTAAAGAGATATTCCAGGAAAGGGAAATTTTTATGGGAAGGGAGTTGACCAAACTCAACGAAGAATGCATGTGGGGCGCGGCCGCGGAAATCAGCCGGCGGCTCATGGAAAAATACGGCGGTTCTCCGGAATGGAAAGTGAAAGGCGAATTGACTTTTGTCATTGCTCCCGCCTCCAAGCTGGAAATCGCAAAAAACATGATTTCTTTATGAACGTTTAACATGGCAAACGGGCTTGCCACTACCAGGGGAAGCGCAGGCAAAAACGGGTTCTTTTGAGCCAGGTTGCGGGAAAAATCAGCAGGCCGGTGTTGATAATTGACGATGTTCTGGACAGCGGCGATACTGTCCGGGCGGTCCGGAGAAAAATACGGGAAACGGACGCGCCGGTCGCAGTCATGTGCCAGAAACCATGGTCAATCATTAAGCCGGACTATTGCCTGATCAGCACGGAAAAATGGATAATATTTCCGTGGGAATAAGATGGCTATTGGCATTTCAAACATTCTTTAATATATTGTCAGTCCAATGAACAAACAAAAAGACAAGCATCATTCCGGGGATGTCTCCCTGAAAAGCCAGAGGGAGCCGCTCCAGACGGAAAAACAACCCGAAGCGGCGGCCGCGGCAACGCCGGCGGAACAAGCGGCGCAGGCGTCCGCCAAATCGTCCGAGCCTCAAAAATCCGCGCAGGAGATTGAACGCCTCAAGGATCAACTGCTCCGGCTCGGCGCCGATTTTGAAAACTACCGCAAACGTTCCCTGCGCGAAAAAAACGAGATTTATGAAAACGCCAACGAAACATTGACGCTTGAATTGTTGCCGGCGCTTGATCACCTTCAGCTTGCGCTCTCGGCCGCCGGCAAACATGAGGCTGACAAGGCCTTCCGGGAGGGGCTGCAGCTCATTGCCGATCAACTGATGACCGTGCTGGTAAAATTCGGCCTTGAAAAAATCAATTCGGAAAAACAACAGTTTGATCCGAACCTTCACGAAGCCGTCAGCTGCCTGCCGTCGGAAACCGAGCCGGAAGGAGTGATTATCGCCCAGAGCCGGCCGGGATATAAATTTAAAAACCGGCTTTTGCGACCGGCGCAGGTGGTGGTTTCCGGGGGCAAACCGCTGCCGAAAACAAATGACAAGCAATCATCCGCGGGTGACAAAAAACAGTGACAACCAAGCGCGATTATTACGAAGTGCTCAGTCTTCCCCGTTCCGCTTCGCCGGAAGAGGTCAAGAAATCCTACCGGAAGCTGGCGATGCAGTATCACCCCGACAAGAATGCCGGCAACAAGGAATCCGAGGAGCGTTTCAAGGAAATTTCGGAGGCCTATGAGATTTTAAGCGATCCCGAGAAACGGCAGCGCTACGACCGGTTCGGACACGCCGGCGTCAAATCGTCGTTCGGCCCGGGCGGTTTTGATTTCTTCCGCGATTTCACGCACGGCTCCGATTTTCAGGATATTTTCGGCGACTTCTTCGGCGGCGGCATGTTTGAGGACATGTTTGCGCGCGGTTCCGGCCGGCGCGGCGCGGCGCGCTCCGGCAAGGGCGCCGATTTGAGGTTTGACCTGGAGATAAGCTTTGAGGAATCGGTCTTTGGCGCCGAACGCGAAGTCACGCTTCCCATTTCCCAGGAATGCGCCGTGTGCCGCGGAAGCGGCTGCGAGCCCGGGCGCAAAAAAGAAACCTGCCGGCGCTGCGGCGGGCAGGGGGTCGTTATCATGTCCAGTGGCTTTTTCCGCATTCAGCAGGATTGCCCGGCCTGCGGCGGCCGCGGCGAGGTCATCACCCATCCCTGCCGCAACTGCCGCGGGAGCGGCCTGGTGAAAAGCCGGCAGAAACTCTCCATCAGAATTCCGCCGGGAGTGGAAACCGGGTCGCGCCTGCGCCTGGCCGGGAAGGGCGAAGGCGGGGTTCAGAACGGACCGCCGGGGGATTTATATGTGGTCATGCACGTCTTGCCGCATAACATCTTCCAGCGGGAGGGGGCGGACCTTTTCTGCGAGGTCCCGATCCCTTTTGAAACCGCGGCGCTGGGCGGCGAGGCGGAGGTGCCGACTTTGGAAGGATGGGCGCGGTTGAAAATTGAGCCCGGTACGGCCAACGGGAAAATCCTGCGCCTCTCGGGCAAGGGGGTCTACGACTTCAATACGAGCATCCGGGGCGACCTCCATGTCCGTTTGACGGTTGAAATTCCCAAAAACCTGTCCGGCGCCCAGAAGAAAAAACTGAAGGAATATTTTGAGCATTTCGGCGAAAGCAATTACCCGGCCCTGGAGCAGTTCCGCAAAAATGCCGAGGCTTTTTTGAAATATAAAGAAAAGTAGTCAGAATTCAGATTATTCTGACTGAATGCCGGGTTCAAGCAATGAGACGATGTTTTGTTGATCAGGACGTTTTCAGGCAGAAAATAAGCGAACTTCCGGCCGGCGAAGCCCATCATCTCTTGAACGTGCTGCGGGTGAAAAAGGGCGACGAGATTGAAGTTTTTGACGGCCGCGGGCGGACGGCGCGCGCCGCATTGCTTTCCGCGCGCAAAGATTCCGCCGTGATCAGCATTTTATCCTCAACCATCCGCCGCGCCGACCCGCCCGCTCCCGCCGTTGTCCTGATCCAGGCCCTGCCCAAACATTCCGGCCTGGACGCAATTGTTCAAAAAGCAACCGAGTTGGGCGTTCATAAAATCATTCCGGCGGTCACGGACCGGGTCATAGTCAAAATAAGCGGCCGCGCGGCCGACGAAAAGGTCGCGCGCTGGCGGAAAATAATTCTGGCGGCCGCCAAGCAGAGCCGGACGGCCTGGCTTCCGGAAATAAACCCGATTGTTTCCCTGGCGGAGGCCGTTCGGGAGGTTCCATGCGATTTGCGTATTTTCGGATCGCTCGCCCCGCAAGCGCCGCTGCTCAGGGAGGTCATGGCAAAGGTTGGCCGGCCGGGTCCGGGAAGCATTGCGTTGGCCATCGGGCCGGAAGGCGACCTGACCGATGAAGAGCAGGGGATGCTGGTCGGTGCGAATTTCAAACCGGCGAGTTTCGGAACCGAAGTGCTGCGGGTTGAAACCGCCGCTGTTTTCGGTTTGAGCGCGCTCAATTACGAATTCCGCCGGTAAAGCCGGTAAAGCCGGTAAAGGTAATAATAAAAATTGTCCCCGGGATTCGTGACGGTTTTTTTTTCCGCTTGTATTTTTCCCTTCTTCCGTCTCTCTTAAGGAGGCACAATTCCCGGGAACGGCGTAAAGCCGCGCTGCGGGGCGGGGGCGACAAGTTTCTGAAAAACAGGCGAAACGCGCAACGGTTCCAGGCGCTGGTCTTTGCGCATAACGTCTTTGATGGGCTCGCCGCCGAGGGCAACGGCCTGTTGCAGGGAATGCAGGGCATTGCTGGGCTGGCCGATCGCGGCCTGCACGCAGCCCAGTTCGTGCCAGATCCTGGGATCGGAAGGCTCGCGCGCCAGATAATGCTGATATGCTTCCGCCACCATGCCGAGGCGCTGGGGTTGGACCGACATTGCTATCTCGGCGACTTTCAGGCAGATTTGCGGCGGCAGGCTGGTATTGTTCAAGACCTGCCGGGACAAATCGGCAAACGGCTGGTCCCGGTTGGACCGCAAATACAGCATGGACAGTTCCAGGACATGGTCCAGCGTTCCACCCCCGCCGGCCAGCTCCTGCTGCAATTCATTGATCCGGTTGTGCATTTTTTCCATGTCCCTGATCTGGTTGATAAAGCCGACTATTCTGTCGTTCCGCGGGTCCCATTCAAGATTCTTTTCCATCACGCTGAGCGCATCGGCGAAACGGTTGTTCTGGAGGTAAAGATCGGCGAGGCGGAAATTGGCCTCGGGACTGCCCGGGAAAAGATTGACGGCCTGGCGGAAAGCTGCCTCGGCTTCGTTGAACAGGCGGCGGTAGGCGTAAAGCCCGGCAATAGCGCAGCGCAGTTTTGAAAAGGACTTGCGCGCCACGGTGTCCCTTTCAAATTTTTTATCGCTCAGCAGGCGGTTGGCATACCAGTTCCAGAAATCCATGTCGTTCTTGATCATTTCCGGGGTCAGAGCCGGCAGCGGTTCGGGATTGATTTTCATGATTAACCCGTGCGGTTCCAGGTAGGGATACATCCACATGATCACATAGCTTTCCTCAACATAAAAGGGATGCTTGCTCTTGTTGGCCTCAAAGATCGCCTTGCTGATGATGCCGTTGATTTCCATCACGCCCTGCACGCCCTGCACGCTCACCTTGCCGTTCTTGTCAATGCTGACGGCGGCGTTGGCCGGGATGCGTCCGGCGCGCACGTCTTCCACGTAGGATTGGAAAGCGCGGTTGGTGTCCTGGGGCGTGGGAATCCAGATCTGGTCGCCGTACAGGTCGCGCATCACGTTCATGTAGGTGTTGTCGGCCAGAGCGTTCTGCGTGATCAGGAAAACGTCCGAGCGCACCCGGGCGGAGTAAATCATGTAGGTGGGCACAAACCGTCCGGGATCGGTGCCGCCGAAGAAAATGGCGTTCGTCCCCATTTCAGGCGGATATTCAGGATTGGGGGGGGGCGTTTCGCCGGGACGCAGTTCTTCCATGATGGCGTCTATCCCGCGCAGCTGGTAATTACCGAACTGCCAGCCGAAATCATGGCCGCGTTGTTCATTGCCGCCGGTTGAATTGATGATTTTGTCGTCATAGCGGTTCTGCCAGATGAGCGAAAGCGGCAGCAACAAGGTTATCGCGATGGCGCCTATGAGCATCATCTTGCGCGAAAACACGCTTTCAAGAAAAGCCAGGGCGAAGAGCAGCCCGTACCCCAGCCAGATTGCATAAACGGAAGTTGACTGCACAAACTGCACCTCGGCGATGAAAAGCGATTGCACGTCGTGCGGTGGATTCAGAATCACCATCATGCCCGGCCCCATGAAGGCAAAAGCAATGATTGACCCCGAGAGCCAGGCCCAATTCCTCCGCCAGATATAACGGAAGTAAAAAACCGGCACAATGGCCAGGAAAGCGATCGGGAAAGGGAACTGGTCTTCAAGCTGGCTGAAGAATTCGTATGATTGCTTGATGAAATCCAGGGGCTTGAACGCCGGCGAGAGGGCCTGGTACTGTCCGCGGGTGACGGCGTGCTTGAAGCCCTCCCAGGTGCGCGGATAACCCCAGTTCATCGGCGGATTGAACTCTGAGGCAATCGGCAGGTAAACGAAGAGGCTGATCCCCAGGCCCGCGCAGAGCGCCATGGCCAGCACCCGCCGCCACTCGGTAAAAAGTTCGCGCGTAAAGACAAACATGACGCCCGGCGCAACCAGCATGAGCGCGGCGATAAAAATCCAGCGTTCCTTCGGCTCAAATGGCCGGACCGCGTACTGCGGTAAAAATATTGAAAACAGGATAAACGCGCCGACAATAATCAACCCGCCGGCCACGCAGTCGCGGCAGAGTTTCCGGTCGGTCGCAAAGAGAACCAGGATAATGGCCGGGACCAGAAGAATAACAGGCTGGCAGTTGGTAAAAGTAACCCCGAAGGTGAACGCCATCCAGTAAAGAATCCGGCTGGATTTCGGTCGCCGCATCCAGGCGTAGAGGAGGGTCATGATCAAAACGTGCAGGAAGGCGTTGAGGGTATAGACCTCGGCGATGACCGCCTGGGACCAGATGTAGGGGCAGAAAGCCAGGAGCAATCCCGCCGAAACGCCGCTGGCCCAGCTGATGATTTTTTCGTTGCCGGTGGAAGGTTGGTTTTCCTCGTGGCGCCGGAACTGCAGCATGTCCAGGCCGGAACGGCTTATCAGGAGCGCCACGTTGCCCGCAAGCAAGGCCCCGAAAAAGGCCGACATGAAATTCACGCCCCAGGCCGGATTCGGCTGGCCGTAATAGCGCATAAAGCCGAAGATTGCCTGGAAAAGCCAGGCCAGCATGGTCCAGATGGGATAACCGGGCGGGTGCGGCACGCCCAAGTAATCGGCGGCCACCACCAGCTCGCCCGAGTCTTCCAGCGTAACCGTGGGCGCCAGAGTCCAGGCGAAGACAAACAACGCTATCGCAAACGCCACGGCAAACGCCAGCCAGTCGTTGATGCGAAACAAGGGGTCCGGAGCGGCAAGATTTTGTCCCGCCGGCGGCTGATCGCCGCCGCGTTTATCCTGTTTCCCCGGGTTGTTCATATCTTCAGAAGGCCCCCGAACGGGGGCGCGGATATTCTCCATCTGCGGCCGGCGTTTATTTTTGGGTTTTTGGAGGGGGAGGGATGGCAATGTCGGCATACCGGGAATCGTTGCCCATGGCGACGAAATAATTGTTGGAAACCATCACGTTCACCATCTCCGTCAATGTTTCGCGCGTAAGTTTTGACTCGGGATAGACCATGATGGTGATGTATTGGCCGACCTTCCTCAGCGCCAGTTGTTGCGGGATGTCGGCCACTTCGTATTTTTTGCCGTCCATGATGATTTTCTGGTCGGCCGTAACGGTGGCGCTAATCTCTTTCGTGAACTCCGTTTTGTCGTTGATGGTTAACGTGGCGATCGGTTTGGGAGGAGGCGTTGACTGGCAGCCCGCCGTCCAGACGATGATAGCCGTTAAAAACAGTGCCGACACGCGCGTTATTTTCATTGCCATTCTCCTCTCAGTAATGTTTCCCGGTTACATGAATCCGGCTTCAGTTTATGCCCGCATCAATTTCGTTCGGTCGGCAGCCATTTATCCAGAATTTTCTGCAGGGTTCCGTCTTTTTTCCATGCGGCAAGCGCGCGGTTGACCGCGGCCAGCAGCTCCGTGTCGTCCTTGCGCAGTCCCCACGCGATGTCATCCCTGGTGAGCGGCAAGCGGATGGCCTGCAGGTCCGCTTCGTGTTTTGCGGCCAGCCAGATCACGCCGGGGCCGTCGTGCAGGAAAACATCAATCCGGCGGTTGACAAGGAAGAAATAGGCGTCAATCGGCTGGACGTAGGAAATTGAAGTTGAGCGGCAGCTGCGGTTGGCGAAGACGTCCGCCGTGGAACCCCTTTCAACGCCGATCCGGGCGTCGCCGTTGATGATTTTTTCCGCCGATGAGTATTTTGCCGCGTCACGCGTGCGGACCAGCGGCATGATACCGAGCTGGAGGTAAGGGTCGCTGAACGCAATCCGCACCTTGCGCGCGGCGGTGATGGTCATTCCCGACATGATGATGTCAATTCGTCCCGCGAGGAGGGTGTCAATCTGGTCGTCCCACCTGACTTGCAGGAAACGGACCGGACGGTTGAGCGCCTTGCCGAGTTCCGAAGCCAGGTCAACCTCCGCGCCGGCGATCCCGCCGTTTTGCATGAACATAAGCGGCGGGTAATTGGGCGAAACGCCGATCATCAGGGCTTTTGCCCCTGAGCCGGACAAAGATGAAATGGTTCGGCACGCCGGCAGGAACATGACGGCGGCGGCTAAACCTATGACGCACAAAAAACGTTTCATGCTGCGCTTCCCGTTGAATTCCGCGCAACGTCCGGTTATATCCGGACAATGCAACACGCAGTTAAATACATTTTTCAATAAAAAGCAAATATATTTTTGCGCCGTGCATTGAGACGTTTAAACGCCCAAGCCTTTTAGAAAATTGGAAACCAGCGTCCCGATATCGCGGACATTATATCCCCCCTCTTGCAGGACAAGGACGGGCAGGTTAATCTGCTTTATCAAACACCCGATGTCCCCGAAAACTTCCTGCGACAATTTTAGCGCCCCGACGGGATCAACCGTGTAAGTATCCACGCCGAGCGAAACGATCAACATTTCGGCTTTAAATTTGCCGATCGCCGTAAGGCCTTGTTCAATAAATGTTAAATATTCATTATCGCCCGTATCCTTGGGCACGGGCAGATTGAGGTTAAACCCAAGTCCCCGCCCCTGGCCGCGCTCATTTTTAAAACCCGTATAGTACGGATAATCAATGCGCGGGTCCGCGTGCACGGAAACATACTGAAGATCATTGCGGCGATAAAAAATCTCCTGTGTGCCGTTCCCATGATGATAATCTATGTCAAGTATTGAGACTTTTGCGGTTTTTAAAAGTAATTGTTCCGCCGCGACCGCTGCGTTGTTAAAATAACAGTAGCCTCCATAGCGGGAAGGTTCTGCATGATGTCCCGGCGGCCGGCATAGACAATACACCTTCTTCTCGCCGTTCAATATTTTCCGCGCGCCAGTGGCGGCCACCGCAGCGGAATGCAGCGCGCTCGTAAAAGTGTGCCGGCCGATGGGGGTTGTGGTATCCATGGCAAACAACGCCAGGTGGTCAATCATATGGGAGGTATTGAAGGTGCGCGTCCGCGGCGGGATCACAAATGGAGTCCGGTAATCTTCGTCGTCAATTGCCATTCTCCCGACTTTTTCTATATAACTTATATATTCCTTGGCGTGGATTCCTCGCAATATCTCCGGACCCGCGGCGTCGGGTTCGCAATATTGTAATCCGGTCATCCGCGCCAGCGCTTTTTCTATCTGCGCGATGCGCATCGGAGATTCAAAGTAAGGAATCGGCACCATGTGCGGCACGGATAATTCCTGCTTGGGAGCATGCAGGGCGTGTTTTAAATTTTTGACAACCAGCATGATTTTACCATGAGTCATACGGTTTTATTCACGCCGGGACCAGGGTGGTGTCGCTGCTTTTTATATAATTCAATAATTCTCTGGCCATGTCCGTATAAACGATAATTTTGCCGTAATCCAGCGGAACATTATTAAGGTACTGTAATATTAAAGCGTCGCCCATGTAGGTGCAAGGCAGTATGCCGGCGAAAAAGAAGCCGAGCATTTCCAGCTCGGCGGTCATAAAGCAAGTGGCCGGATCCTCAAGTTTCAAATAAAGATTTATAACGGCAATATGTTTTTTGCATAAATCATTCAGTATTTTCCTGAGTTCCTTTGCGATGTCCGCCCCGTAACTTTCTATCCATATTTCCGCGTCGCCTGTTTTCGCGTAGACCTTGGTTGCGATTTTTGATTCAGGCAGCGGTGTAATTGCCTTTTTAACGGAGACCAGGTACTTGTTCTTGTCCGCGCCGATGTTTTTATAGCATTTTTCAATTATTGACTTGTGATGCGCGGGCGCATAAATATCCAGCGCCTGCGGCGGGACTATATACCGGAAACTCAAAGCGTCTGTTATCCGCTGGTCAATATCGTCAATGCCCTTGAATTTCCAGGAAGTCGGCCCGGTGGCAAGCAGTATCCCGCAATCTTTAAACCCGTATTTCATCATTGTTTTCTGGGTAAAAGGATGGTTGGTGACGGAAAGGACAAATCGTGGGAGTTAAAGAACCATTAAAAATGCTTGCGGATATACCCGGCCAGATGCGGGATATTCTGGGAATTACGCCGGAAGTATCTTCCAAAAAACGCGACGGCAAAACGATTATTGAAATCAAGGTTGATTATTCAGCGGCCCCAATTTCATACCATGGCCGATTTTACACAAGGAGCGGAAGCACAATATCCGAACTTAAGGGCCATGAGCTTTCGGAATTTTTAATGACAAAATCAGGCAAGTCATGGGATGGTTTTTTCGAGGAAGGCGCCACGCTGAAAGACATAGATATGCCTACGATCAGGACATTCAAGAGGCTTGCCGTTAAAAGAATTCCTTTTATACAAGGCGAGAAAAACATGGCGGTTGTTCTTAGAAAGTTGAATCTTATTGAAAACGGGCGTTTAAGACGCGCGGCTATTCTGCTTTTCGGCAAAGACCCGAAACGATTTTACATAACCGCATATATTAAAATAGGCAAGTTTATCAACGATACCGATATTATCAGCACGGACAACGTTGAAGGCAACCTGTTTCAGCAGATAGAAAAAGCAATGGATATTTTAAGGATAAAATACCTCGTTTCAAACATCAGTTATGAAGGTATATATCGCAAGGACACGCTGGAATATCCGGAGGAGGCGCTACGCGAGGCGTTGATCAATGCCGTGATCCACCGGAGCTATATTGGCGCGCATACCCAATTAAAGATTTATCCTGACACCTTAAATCTCTGGAATGACGGCGGCTTGCCGGCCAGCATCCGGATAGAAGATTTGAAAAAGCTCCATACTTCCAAACCAAGGAATGAGTTCCTCGCAGATGTGTTTTTTAAGGCTGGTATGATCGAAGCATGGGGACGCGGGACGACAAAGATAGTTGACGCCTGTAAAAAAGCCGGCTTGCCGGAACCGGAATTTCGAGAGGAATTCGGCGGTTTATCGGTTACTTTCTTTAAACCTAAAGTTGAAGAAATGCCGGAGAAAACTAGGGTAGAAACTGGGGTGAAGACCAGGGTAGAAACTAGGGTGAAAATATTGTCTTTACTGCGAAAAAATCCGGCTATGTCGGCGTCGGAATTAGCCAAGACAACGGGCTTGACCATAAAAGGTATTGAATGGCATCTGACCCGATTAAGAACCGCCGGTCTAATCCGTCATGTGGGAGCCAGAAAAGGCGGATACTGGAAAGTAACTGCGGGGAAAAATAAACCATGAAGAAATTAACCGGAGCGAGAATTATCAAACTTGATTGCCCTTATGCGCGGTATGTGTCTCTGCGATCCGTGGAAGACACTTCCGTTGTGGCTCATGGTAATAATTTAGCCGCTGTGCTTGAAAAGACGGAAAAGGCCGGTGTGCGTGAACCTTTTATCGTGTTTCCTCACGACCCCTTAAAGAAATATATTTATTGATTCATGCTGTCGTATCAATAGTCCCTTTCTCCAGTTGCGAACCATGCATTTGACATGGTAACGGCAAACCGTGTCTGTCCTGCCAGCTGTTGTCTCCAAGATTGACGATCACACCCTGAATGAATTTCTTCCCCGTGATGTTTTCTTATCCCCGGCCGTTTATTTGCGAGGTGGTTTTTGTGTAACTTCAAAAGTTACAAATGTAACTTTCAAAGTAACGCCTTCTTATTAGAAGGCTATAGGCTTGTTTTGGCTGATAGCCAGGGCAAGCCCTTTTTTTTTGGCCCAAAATAGTACGGTTAAAAATTGGTCAGATTAACACGTTTGTTATCAATTAGATGTAAAGAAAAAACGGCTTAATTATGGTCATTTTGATCCTATTAGTAGAGGGCATGATGCTTGTTATCCCGGCCGTCTATTCGTGAAGCGGTGAAACGGTTGAAATTCCGGCTGAAACGATGCGCCGAAAGTGGCGCAGGTTAAAATGTTTATTATCAACGGAATATGCAAAAAAACATGAAAAAATGTCGCATTTTTCCCTATTAGTAGAGGGGGACATCATAATGTCGGCATCCAAAACCGTCTTTTCGGGAAGTAATGCGAAAGGTGAAAATATCAGTTGAAACGGTACTTCTAAAGTGGAACAGGTTAAGACGTTTATTGTCAATGGAATATGTAAAAAAATACGAAAAAATGGGACAGTTTTCCTCTTAGTAGTAGGGGGACATGATGTCCGAAAGCCAGGGACGGTTAAAGTTGAAATTAAAATTATAAAATCATGTTGAAATCATGAAGTTTGAATCCCGGAGACATTTTCGCTGAGTTTTCTTATGCGGAGATGTGCTCCTGGCATTACGTCTGGATTGTAGCGACAAGGCCGGGCTTTTGCAGTTTTTCTTGTCGTCCGGCCTGCCGGAACAGGGTATAAAATTACGGTAATCGTTTGCATTGGGTCGTCGTCGTAATTGCCGATGGAGTCGGCCCCTGATATAGGCCCCAGATTAAAAAACGTGTAAAAACGCAAAACGTGGGGTGGCAGGTTCGGTTCTGATGTTGTCCAAGTCGGTCTTTCCGCCACGGGCGGATCCGCCTTATGGCGGAGAAAGTTATCAAGGCGAATCATCGCCGCGATCATTCATGGCTGGCGATGTCAAGGACGGACAGAAACATGTGACACGTGGTCGGTCAAATCGGCTGAGCGTGAAATCAGGCTCCGGCAGGCAGGCGCGCGAAGCGCGCCGCCTGCTGGTGGCTTGAAGTATAGGTGTGTAAAAATTTAGTGAAGCTCTCTGCGAAACCCTCCGGCTTGTCCGCCGAAGTTATCCGAGCGAAGGAGGAAGCCAATCGGAGGCGAAGGAGGGTGAATTTTGGAAATACAAGGGGGAGGATTAAATTATGTTAGCGACAACGTTTGATGCCATGAAAGCAATGCTCCGGGCCGATCCATCCGTTTCACCCGGCGACCGTGCCCGCCTGCTGGTCCAGCTCCGAAATGGCCCGGCGAAACCCGATCCTGTCCATGTCGCTGCGTCGGAATCAAGGTTAATTCGCCGCAGCGAGTGCGCCCGCCGGCTGGCCGTGTCTGTCCGTTGTGTGGACGCCTGGGCGAAAAAAGGGATTCTGGAAAAGAGGATTCTACCCGGCCATACAAGGGCAAGCGGATTTTTGGAGTCGGCTGTTTCCGCGCTGATTCACGGAGAGGGGGCTGCACAATGAGCGCCTCAATTCGAGGCCCTGGCGCGGGCGAAATCGAGTTAAAACGCGCCAAACGTCTTGAGGACGTGCGACGGGATGCCCCCCGATATTTGGACACGTTTCGGCGCGCCTACGCGGGAAAGAGCCTTCGGGCCGCCGTCAACGCATTTTGCGTTGAATGCAACGGGTTCGATGCCGCCGCTATCCGGGACTGCACCGCTCCGGCCTGTCCACTTTTTTTATACAGGCCGGGATGTCTGAAGGATAATTATTCGTGCCATCAAAGGCGTGACATAATTCTTCGGAGTTGTGGAACAGCGTTAAAAGTCGGGTCTGGTTACGAAGCAATGATTGCGGAAGTTATGAAGTAATGATTGCGGAGTATGAGCAAAAGCCAAGAACAGTTTTGTTTTGCAAATCTGTTCATAGGCGTTGCGAATCTTGGGCGGTCTTTCCGATGCTAAGTAAAAGTGCTGAATAAAAGTTGGTTTCGGGGGCGAAGCAATGATTACGGAATTTACGACGTAATGATTGCGCGAGCATGAGCAAAAGCTGAAAACAGTTTCATTCTATGAATCTGTTTGTAAAGCGTTGCGAATGGAAGGTAATTTCCATAGAACTGCTTCACGCCGGCGGTAGAATTCGCGCCTGGATTAAATCATCATAGCCGCCGTCCGGAATCGTTGAACGTTGGGCATTTTTTCTGCACTGCGGCGTTTGTATCCCCCTGTTGTTGATACGTTTTGGGCGTTGACGTTTGAACAGTTTCGGCTAGCATGAACCAAGACATATCCAAGTTTTAAACAAGGCTCGGTTTATTTGGCGTCTTTGTCGGCCTTGTCCTTGTCTGATTGCTGAGGCACATTGAACATTGTGGAATTCATAGCCAAGTGGAAGAAGGCGGAATTGAAAGAGCGCTCTGCCGCGCAGGAGCATTTCATTGACCTGTGCCGCGTCTTCGCTCATCCGACACCCGCCGAGGCCGATCCAACTGGCGAAACATTCTGCTTCGAGAAGGGCGCGTCCAAGCAGGGCGGCGGCGAAGGTTTCGCCGACGTATGGAAGAAGGACTTTTTCGGCTGGGAGTACAAGGGCAAGCACAAGGACCTTGCCACCGCTTACGACCAGTTGCTTTTGTACCGCGACGCGTTGGCAAGTCCGCCGCTCCTCGTGGTCTGCGATCTTGACAGAATTATCGTTCATACGAACTTCACGAAAACGGTTTCCGTAACTCACGAAATTGCTCTTGATCAACTCGGCGAGCCACGCAGTTTAGAAATCATGCGGGCCGTATTTTTTGAGCCGGAAAAACTGCGCCCGGGCAAGACGAGCGAAGTAATCACCCGGGCCGTGGCGGAGCAGTTCGCCGGAATTGCCGAATCCATCCGCAAGCGCGGATTGGATTCAGGAAAAGTCGCGCATTTTCTTAATCGGCTTGTTTTCTGTCTTTTTGCCGAGGATATCGGCCTCTTGCCTGATATGATTTTTACGCGGATTGTGGAAAAATCCGGCGGCGACCCGCAAAGGTTCGGTTTACTCATCCGACAGTTGTTTGAGGCAATGGCGAATGGCGGGGACTTCGGCCTTGATACCATCCGCCATTTCAACGGCAATCTTTTTGACGATGCGTCCGTCATTGAAATGACCGAAGACGAAGTCAAGCAGGTTGTCGCCGCATCACGGCTGGACTGGAGCGCGGTTGACCCCTCCATCTTCGGCACGCTGTTTGAACGCGGTCTTGATCCGGCCAAGCGTTCTCAGTTGGGCGCGCACTATACCAGCCGGGAAGATATTGAGACGCTGGTTGAGCCGGTCGTTATGCAACCTCTCCGGCGCGAATGGGACGAAGCAAAAAAGATTGTGGAAACGCTCCTCATTAGCGGACAAAAGAAAGCCGATAAAAGCACGGCGAAAAAACTATCGCCCGGCGCCGAACGCAAGGCGCGCGGCGAGGCCGACAGTATCTTGCATCGCTTCCTTGCCGGTCTCCACAATGTTAAAGTCCTTGACCCGGCCTGCGGTTCCGGGAATTTCCTTTATGTGACCTTGCAGAAACTGAAGGACCTTGAAAAAGAAGTCATCCTTTATGGAATGGAAAAAGGTTTCGGCGGTTATCTGCCGATGGTTGGCCCCTGGCAACTTTACGGAATAGAAATCAATCCCTATGCCCATGACTTGGCGCAAATGACGGTCTGGATCGGGTTTTTACAGTGGACACGTGCGAACGGCTTCCAAGTGACCCAGGATCCCATCCTGCGACCCATGGCCGGGAATTTCCGTTGTATGGATGCGATTATGGATTTATCCGATCCGGCGAATCCAAAAGAGCCGGAATGGCCGAAGATTGATTTTATAGTCGGCAATCCGCCGTTCTTGGGCGGCAAGATGCTTCGCCGCGAACTCGGAGATGAATACATGGACAAACTCTTTGGAGTCTGGAAAGACCACGTGCCGCATGAGGCCGATTTATGCTGTTATTGGTTTGAGAAAGCACGTTCCCATATTGAAAAGGATAACTGTAAACGCGCCGGACTTCTCGCCACGCAGGGCATTCGCGGCGGTACAAACCGGGAAGTATTGAAACGCATTAAGAAATCCGGGGATATTTTCTGGGCTATTTCTGACAAAGACTGGATTCTCGATGGTGCAAACCTTCATGTCAGCCTGATTGCCTTCGACGGCGGTGAAGAGAAAACCCGCATCATCGACAACAGGCCGGTCGGCACGATCAATGCCAACTTGACATCCGCGGTGGATATCACGCAGGCGGACTCTTTAGCCGACAATCTGAATATCGCTTTCATGGGCACCACGAAGGGTGGAGGCTTTGACATCGAAGAGACGAAGGCAATCGCGTTTCTCCGTTCGCCAAATCCGCACGGGCGGCCCAATTCTGACGTTGTAGTGCCATGGGTCAATGGCATGGACCTGACCCAACGTCCAAAAGGGAAATGGATCATTGACTATGGCGTCGGTATGCCGAATGACGAGGCGGCCAAGTATGAGGCCGTTTTCGAATACATCAGGGTGGAGATCAAACCCGATCGCGAGAAAAATGCACGAGAATCTTACAGACGACTATGGTGGCAACATGTTGAGGCCAGACCGGCCATGCGGGAGGTCATTGCGCCGCTTTCGCGTTTCCTCTGCACATGCCGCGTTTCAAAGCACCGACTCTTTGTCTGGCTGAGGGTCCCGACTTTGCCGGACAGCGCCACATTTGCTTTCTCCCGCTCCGACGACTTCTTTTTCGGTGTCCTGCAATCCAGATTGCACGATTTGTGGGCTTTGGCCCAAGGCACAGTGCTTGGTGGAAATACACCACGTTACACGCCGACAACATGCTTTGAAACCTTTCCGATGCCGATGCCCACCCCAGAACAGGAGGCGGCCATTGCAGAAGCGGCACGGGAATTGAACGAACTGCGCGAGCGCTGGCTGAATCCGCCGGAATGGATGCGCGAGGAAATCCTTGAATTCCTCGGCACGGTCGGCGGTCCTTGGGATCGGTACATTGACAAGGCAACGGTGGACAGCAAGACCAACATCGGCCTTGTCCGCTATCCGCGAATTGTGCCGAAAGACGAGGAGAGCGCGAGCCAATTGCAGAAGCGCACGTTGACCAAGC
>JAQUQV010000019.1 GCA_028715905.1 Kiritimatiellia bacterium | reverse complement strand
AGCGGAGCGGATCAATGCCGGTTATGCCGAGCGCGTAGGAAACAAGGCTGCCGGCGCCGGAACCGCGGCCGGGACCGACCGGGATTTTATTTTCCCTGGCAAACCGGACAAAATCCCAGACGATCAGGAAATATCCAAGGAATCCGGTTTTTTCAATGACGCTGATCTCATAGGCCAGGCGTTCCATGATGCGCCGTTCGGTTTCGTCCCGCGGACGGGCGGGATCGGCGATATTGTAATGCCGGCCGACGCCCCGGAAACACAGATCTGCAAGATACTGCTTCTGGCTCTGTCCTTCCGGAGGGCTGAATTCCGGGAAATGCTGTTCATCAAAACGGAGTTCCACGTTGCAACGCTGCGCAATTTCAACCGTGTTTTCCAAAGCCGCCTTTTGGCCGCTGAAAAATCTTTCCATTTCCGCCGTGCTTTTCAGGTAAAAATCGTCCGATCCGAAATGCATGCGTTTCGGATCGCTTAAAACCGCTCCGGTCTGCAGGCAGAGCAGGATTTCGTGCGCTTTGGCGTGTTCTTTCTTAAGATAATGAACGTCGTTGGTGGCCACAAGGGGCAGGCGGGTTTTGCGCGCCAGGTCAATCAGGCCGCGATTGACTTTTTTCTGTTCCGGCAGGTCATTGGCCTGGAGTTCCAGGAAAAAATTATCCTTGCCGAGAATATCGGCCATCCGGCCGGCCATGTTTACGGCCTGCTCTTCGTCTCCCGCCAGCAGGCGCTCCGGGATTTTTCCCTTCAGGCAGGCCGACAACCCGATCAACCCCTTGTTGTGCCCGGCCAGGATTTCAAGGTCAATGCGCGGCTTGTAATAAAAGCCTTCCAGGTGCGCCGCGGTAACCAGCTTGACGAGATTGGCATAACCGGCGGCGTCCTCGGCCAGCAGGACGAGATGGTCGGCGGAGGCCCTGATGCCTTCCTCTTTCCGGTCAAGGCGGCTGTTCTCCGCAACGTAAACCTCGCAGCCCAGGATCGGCTTGATGCCGCCGGCAACGGCGGCTTTGTAGAACTCCACGATGCCGTACATGACGCCGTGGTCGGTGATGGCCATGGCGCGCTGGTTGTCTTCGGCCGCGGCCGCGATCAGGTCGCAAATGCGGGCGGCTCCGTCAAGGAGGCTGTAACTGGTGTGAACATGAAGATGGACAAAAGGGTTGGCCATGGCGCTAGAATCCAGTAGTCAGTAGTCAGTAGTCAGTAGTCAGAAGTCAGGAGTCAGAAGTCAGGAGTTCTGAATCTGAATTCAATTTTCTTCATTCTGAATACTGACTTCTGGCTTCTGACTGCTCTCTTATGGAATTTCCTTCAGGCTGATGCCGTCCAAGAGAAACTGGCAGTCGCCCGGCGGCATGCGGAAAATCAAACGATAATTATAATTGGTTTGAAAAACGCTCGGGCATTTGAACTTGTAGTTGCGCTTGACCCAGGAAGATGAAGGCGGAATTATCCCGCTGGCCTCCTGAATCACGAGCGGCGGCGGCGCTATATCCGAGGGCGGCGCCGTCGGTTCATGTGTCCAGACTTTCCAGAGCGCGGGCTTGCCCTGGAGAATGGAGGAGAATGAAAGCTCGTATTTTTTGCCGAGGCGCAGGGGAAAGGACTGATTCGGGGTGATGAGTCGTCCGCCGACAACGTTTTCAGTATTGACGCCGGGGATGTCTTTCACATAGGCGAGTTGGTTGCGCATCCAGCCCTGGTAATCATTAACGTAGCGGTAGTACAGGAAATAATTGCCGGTTACCGGCCGGATCGGCACGGCAAGCGGCGAGCCGGACGGCTTCAGCATAACCTCCTTTTCACAGGTCAGCAGAGAGGCCGTGTTGCAGAATCCGCCGATAAAGTTATGCCACCAGACGCGGATAACGCCGTTCATCCAATCATCCGGCGCCAGCAGGTCCTTTTCCACGTCGGCGCCCTTGACCGGCTCGGCGGAAGGAAAATCCGGATTGGCTTTGGAGCCCTTGTTGAGGGCGATGTAGACCCGGCCGCTGGTGTGCCCCAGCACAAGGTCAAAAAGACCGTCCTCATTCCAATCGCAGGGATAAACCACCGACATTTTGTCAAAAATTTCCCGGCCGCCTATGTTCAGATTGCTTTCATATTCCAGGATGGCCGGGGCGAGGTTTCCCTTCATAGCCGCGATAAAATCCTTTTCTTCAACGGCCGCTTTCGTGCCCTTGTGGAGCCGGATATGGCCGGTGCGCGTGCCAACGATCAGGTCGTCAAGGCCGTCGCCGTTGTAATCCACCACCGAGGGGGTAAGTTGTTCAAAGCCCTCGCCGTAGGCAAGATAAAATTCGCGGTCTTCGCTGAAGACCGGTTTCATGCGCGAACCGGTATTGACAAAGAGGCGCACGCTGTTGGCCGAATAAGTGCCCTCGCCGAGCAGGAGGTCGGGCTTGCCGTCCTTGTTCCAGTCGCACACCCACGGGGCCAGGTAATTTCCTTTTATCAGGGGCATTTTTCCGATCATGATCTGCCGCAGCCGTTCCTGGGGATCATCCACCGTAAATTGCGGATCAACGTAACGCGGCACGCCCATCTTGCGGGTGAACCGCCATTCTTTTTTACTGCCGAAATTCTCCAGAATGACGACATCGCCGTAAAACGTGCCGACAACAATATCGTTATCGCCGTCGCCGTCCCAGTCGCAGACATAGATCCTGGAAACCCAGCCGATGAAGGTGGGCACGAATTTGCCGGCGGTGAATTTCGGTTTCCCCTTCTCGCCGGAATTAGCATAAATCCAGACGAACCCCTGGGTATCGGCCACCACCAAGTCGGGCAGGCCGTCGTCGTTCATGTCAATAAAATTGGGATAGGAAGGCAACGGCGTATCAACCATTTTGCCGACGTCGTTGAGAACCAGGCCGCGCATGACCGGAACGCAGAGGTTGTTATCCTTGTCCACTCCGTCCCACAAGTTGGCGAGCGGAACGGCCACTTCGCCCATGGCGCTGTTGGACAACATTTCATCGCCCACCGGCAACGGCGCCTGCGCCGAAACGGAGAAGGGCGCAAAGGCCATTAAGAAAGGCACAAAGGCACAAAGGCACAAAGGCACAAAGGCACAAAAATCGTTGGTTCTAACTTCTGACTTCTGACTTCTGGCTTCTTTCATTGCATTACTTTCCGTCTTGCTTGCCCGGCGGCTGATTGGTCTGCTCTTTTGGCCGGGCGGTTTTCCCGGGCTCTTCTTCAAGCTGTTGTTCCTCCGGCGCCTTCTTGACCGGCTTTCTCATGCCCTCCAGCTGGGGCAGTTCCTTGGGCAGGAAACGGAAATGCTTCTGATAACGGGTCAGCAGGTGCACCACCACATTGATTCCGAACTTGTAATTATCGCGCACGGTCGCATCGGTGATATTGCGGTAGATAACCCCGCTTTCCGTGCGCGGCGGATAAAGGTGCGGTCCGTGGACCCAGCGCCATTGCGGGTTGCCGGGATCCCCGAGATTGACGCGCTTCCACTCAATGTTGCCTTCGCGGTTCAGGCGCGTCTCCCAGAAATGACCGTAACCGTTCAGCGAGTAAAGCACGGCCAGTTCGCCGCCGATATTGATGATTTCAAGCGGCTCCTGATAAAAATTTATTCCGGAGGGCAGGTCCACGTTGGCAAAGAAAGTGTTGAACATCTCGTGGTCGGGCGGCACGATTTCAAAATCGCGGTCCGGCAGAACTCTTCTTATCTCGCGGCGAAAGGCCACGTCAAAACGCGAACGGCGGCCGGCCAGGGCACTATCGGCCCAGACCGCCCCGCCCAGGGTCAGGTAATCGCGCAGGTTTTTCACTTCCCGGTCAAGGAAATGAAAATCCTTGTGGCCGGTCAGATAGATAAAGGGGGGTTTAAGCGTGAAAATGGCATCCGTGCCGACATCAAGCACGGCCGGGGTAACCTGGGCGTCAATCCGGTCGCGGGACCACTGCCTGATCTGGAACATGAGATTTTTGAGCGCGCTCGGGTCCCAGAGATTGGTACCTCTGCCTCCGTTGCAGTCCCAGTCGCCGTCCTGATATTTGGCCTGGAAGATGGTGAATTTGGCGCGCACGCCGTGATATGTTCCGGCCCGGCCGACCCCGCCGATCCCGCCGCCGCCCCCGCCCCCGCGGCTACCCCCGCCGCCCATACCGCCGCGGCCGCCGCCGCTCATGGTTACGCCCCATCCCTTCTGGAAGTCGCGCACGCCCTGCAAACGCTGTATATTGGCCGCGGCAATGCTTTTGGCCATCTGGGTATCAACTTTAACCTCCGACATCTGCACATGGGGCGCCACAACCGGGGCCGGCGCGCGGACAAAATCAGAAGGGGCGCTGACGGTCAACCTTTGCGCGGCCGTTTTCGCCGCTGTGCGGCTGGACATGGACTGCACGGCAACGGACACCGACCTGGTCTGCTGGGCGGCCGCCTGGGCCGAGGCCTGGGGAGCGCCGCGCGGACCCGGCGGGGGCGGACCGCCGGCGCCGTCCGGCAATACGAGCACCTGCCCTTCTTCAAAAGTGCCTTTGGTGATGACATAATGCGATATCACCACCCCGCCAAGAATCATGAGCAAAAACGTATAGATAAGGAGGGAAATCAGGAAATAACGGGATCGCAGGATGGCAAGCACGACGCTCCACACAATACTGAAACGCCCCGTCGTTTTGCTTTCGACGATTCCTTCCAGCTTGTTAAGCTTCTGTGCGTAATTAAAAGCCATGGCTCAAACGATATTTGACTTACACAACTATCTGTCAATTGGCGTTAAATGACAAATTTTTCACCCCAACCGCGGCGCAGGCATTAAGCACGTCCACAATGCGCTGGTGCCGCACTTTGGGCTGGGGGTGAATGATGACCGGCTGTTTTTCGCCGAAAAGGTCAAGGCACTGTTTTATTTTGCCGCGGATTGTCGGCAATTCTCGGTCAGCCGGCGAATCCATCGGTTGGTCGTTGCAGAACACCTGTCCGGCCTCGTTGATGGCCAGCACCAGTTCAACCGGGATACCGACGGCCGGCGTGCCGCCCCCGGGAATCAGCAGGCCGAGATATTTTTCCTCGGTTTTAATCTGACCGGCAATGATAAAATACATCAGCAGAATCATCATGCAGTTGATAATGGGCGCCATGCCGTCCGATTGCTCAATATCTTCGTTGATCAGCCTCTTTTTCGCCATGATTGCACCCTTACGGTTGCCGTCCGGATTTATTTTTCAGCAATGTCTTCGGTCGTTGAAAAAAGAATGTTGCCCACATCGGCTTCGGCCACGGCCGCCATGGCCTGCTGGGTAAATTCATAAGGCACCCTTCGGTCGGCCCTGAGAACTACTCGGAAATTCCTGGGATTGCCCTGCGATTTTTTGCCCTGCATAATGAGCGTTGTCATTTCGGCGGGCCCGCTCGTCTTCATGCCGTTAACAAGATAGGACGCCTCATACAGGCCTTCATTCCACTCTATATTCACCACAAAACGTCCGGAAGTATCTTCTTCTTTCAGGCCCTGGCGGGCGAAGGGCAGAATAACCTCCCGGCTTACCCGGGTGGTTTCAAAGGTGCTGCAGACAATATAATAGAGGAGCAGAATTGAGACGATGTCAATCAACGGGCCGAGGTTTAACGGCATGCTCGGCGTATCAATGTCCAACTGTTTTTTCGGTTGTTCGGCCATGATTTTTGATTAAAAAACAACGGCAAGCCGACAGGACCGCAAAACACCGCCTGCCCCGTCCGCCATCCGCCGCTTTTACTCCCATTCCAGTTCACTGCTGCAATTCGGGCACTTGGCCGCGCCGACATGCACCTGGTGCTGACAGTGCGGACACTGCGCCATTTCGGCCGGCTTGGCCGCCACGGCGGACGCCACCGGCTTGACCGCGGATTTGGGCGCGCTCCCGCCTTCTATCTTCCCGCCCATGGCGCGCGCTTTCATTTCGCCGGTTACTATTTCCATGTCGGACGTGATCGCGCTGAAATCAATCTCGCCGATCAGGCCAAGAACGGTATTTTGCGCGTCGGTCATGACGGCCTTGATCCGGTTTGTGAAGACATAAAAAAGAACGAGCGCGGAAATAGCGAGAGCCAACCCAACGTAAGTCGTGACCAGCGCTTCGCTGATGCTTCCGGCCAGTTTGGCTGGGTCGCCGGTCGCTCCGCTGTAGGCCATCTTGTTAAAAGCGCTCATCATTCCGGAAATGGTTCCGAAAAGACCGAGCAGGGTGCTGACGGTCGCATGCAGGTTCAAATACGAGCATTTTGTCTTGAATGTGTTATTCAGCAGATTCAGATTGTCAAAGGCGGTATCCATAACCGCATTCAGACCTTTCGGGAGGGCTTCTATCACCGGCATCATTATGCGCGCCAGAGGCGACGGATTATCGGCGCAAAACTGCCAGGCCTTGACGTAATCCTGCACTGCCAGCGTTGACGACAACTGCGAAACGGCCGCCGGCGGGCACAAGGCTTTGGTCCGCGCGCGCATGGTAAGCTCAATAATGAGCGCGGTTATCCAAATGGCCACCGCCAATAGCGGCCACCTGGTAAGGCCGCAGACCACCCAGTAATCCCCCAGCGTGGTCGGCGGACCCGCCGGCGCCGCTTCGCCTCCGGCGGCGGCCGGCGCCTGAGCCAGGGCTGATGCAACAAAGAAATCGCGCCCGCAATCCGCGTCAGAAGGCAGGAGCGGTTCCGCGCCCAACATCACCAGGCCGACGGTCATGACGGCCAGCATCTTCACAATGATTTTTTTCATTATTCTCTCTCCTGTGTGTTTGTTTTCACTCATAGTTGATAAACACGTTTCGTGTTTCATGAATTAGGAACAAAGACGGAAACTGCATTTGATCGCTGCCGCATCCCCATGCGGCGATTCCGGACAATAAAACATACATCGCCGAACAGGGGTTCGGCTCCTACTTAATCTTCCTCAACTCCGCCGCCTTCTGGCTGAACGGCGAAGAGGGATATTGCGTCATTAAATCATTCAGAATCAACCCGGCTTTCTCCTTTTCATTCCGCCGCTGGTAAATCAGCGCGGAGCGGTACAGCGCCTCGGGCATGGCCTTATTGTCCGGGTAGAGCGCTATGACCTTTAAATAAGACTCCAACGCTCCGGCCTGGTTCTCCTTGGCCTCCAGACATTTGCCCAGCCCCAGGAAAACGGCCGCGGCATAAGGCATTGTTTCGCTGGAAGGTTTAAGCTGTTTGGCGTATTCTTCGGCCAGCGCCTGGAATTTGGGCATGGCCTTGTCAATCTCGTTCCGCGCCACCTCGGTTTCCGCGAGCCCGAGCTCGGCATCCATTCCGAGCGGATCGTCGTCATAGGCCGCGAGAAATGCGGAGAAAGCCTTTTCGGCCCCGGCCAGATCGCCGCCGGCCAGGCAACCGCGTCCGTAATAGACCAGCGCCTTGGCGGCCCAGTCGGTGTCCAATCCGACATATTGGTGAACAGTCCGGGCAAGGTTCAACTGCGCCTCGCGGTAACTGCCCTTTTCGTAAGCCTCAATGCCGCGGACAATGGTCGGCGGCGGCTCAACCTTCATTTGCACTATCGCCGCGCGGGGCACGGTCAACACGCCCTGGCCGGCGATTTCAATGGCCACCCCCTTGCTGTCGGCGGACTTGACCTGGCCGCGGAACCGCTGGTTCTTGGTGATGATGACGTCCTCCGCCCGCCCGGCAAAGGCGCAGATGAAAAACAATAAAACGCAAACATCCGCCAAACGCTTAACGCCAAAAGAAAGTCCGGTTTTCATTTTTTTATTGTGACAAGGGTAAAAATAAAACAATTAATTTCATCTGTCAATTTTTTTCCGAAAAAACTCATCGCATTCAGCGCCGGACCATGTATAATAGCCATTGTAAATTTTTAAGCAATTTTTTTATCATTTTTATTTCAGCCGTCCCGGACGGATTAACAGGAATAGGAGCTACATCAATGGCGACAATCGGCACCTCTAAAAAACGATATTTCTTCCTTGTTCTGCTGGCCGCGGCGCTGCCGGCGCTGGCGGACGTGGCCGACGACCTGGCCATGAGCGGCGAAGAAGCCATGAACCGCGGGCAGTATGACCAGGCCATCGGCTTCTTTGAAAAAATAGTAAAGACCAAGCAGACTTATGTGAACATCCCCTCGGTGAAATTCAACCTGGCCTGGTGTTATTACCAGCGCGTCCGGTACGAAGAGGCGCTCCCCCTGCTCGCCGACCTGAGCGGCGACCGCGCGCCGAGCAAGGAGATACAGGAACAATCCGTCTTCCTCATGGCCGAATGCCATACGCGCCTGGCCGCCTCCCTGACCGGCAAGGAACAGGAAAAGGAACGCAAAAAAAATCTTAAAAAAGCCATTGAACTGCAGGATAGTTTCATAAAAAATTATCCCAAGAGCATCAATTATCCCTATGCCATTTACGGCCGGGCCTACGCCTATTATCTGAGCGGCGAGCTGGACAACGCCCAGAAGGATTTGGACAACCTTATCCGGAGCTTCGGAAACACTTCCGTCGGCATGAGCGCGCAATTTCTGCTGGCCAGCGTCTACAGCCAGCAGGGCCTTGACCAGATCAAGGCCGGCAAACGCGCCGAGGCCCAGCCCTGGCTTGAAAAAGCCCGTAAAATCTTTGACCAGCTTTCCAAAAGCAACATCAATCTCGCGCTGGCCAACGACAGCAATTATTCGCTCGCCGAAACATGGCTTGAGGCCGGAGAATACGACCAGGCCATTCAATATTGCCGCAATGTCCGCCCGAAATCCGAAGTGCTGCTTGACCTCAAGTCCCGCCTGGAAGCAATCAGCGCCAGGATGGCGGCCGACCTCGCCAAGGGAGCCGATATTAAAGCTATTAAAAACGAGCTCGGGCGCGTGCAGGGGCAGTATGCCGGCGTCCAGGATTCGCCGGACCTGATGATCACCGCCTATTTCCGCATCGCGGACATTTTTTTCAGGATGAAACGTTATGACGAAGCCATCACGGTCGGCCGGCACCTCTTGAATTTCACCAAGGGTCCCCAGTATCAACAGGCCGCCTTCCTGATCATTAACGGATACATCGCCCAGAAAGACGCGGACGCCGCCGCGCTGGAATTTGAAGAATTCAAGGCCAAGACCGGCGCGGACGCGCCCATCGCCGAACGCGCCGCCCTTTCCCTGGGCCAGCTTTACTTTGTCCAGAACAACATTGCAACCGCCCTGCAATATTTCGCCGAAAGTTTTGACACCTTTCCCGACGGGGCCGGCGCAGAAGACGCCCTCTACATGAAGGCGGCCTGCGAGTTCAACCTCAACCAACCGGAAAGCCTGCATGAAACCGTGGAAATTTACATGGAAAAATTTCCCAAAGGACACTTTCTGGCAAACCTGCTCTTTTTCAGGGCCGTCAATCTGGCCGGCGAAAAACAATGGGACGAGGCGCTCGCCGCCATTAACGAACTCCTGCAGAGGTTCCCGAAGGGGACCGACGCCTTTGAGACGATTGACGAGGCTCTTTACCAGAAAGGCGTCTTCCTGACCCAGTTAAAAAAACCGAAGGAAGCCGTCCGCTTGTATGAGGATTTTCAGAAACGATACAAGGAAAGCCGCATGATGCCGTTCGCCCTTTATCAGATGAGCATGGCGCTGAACGATGACGGGCAGTTTGCCAAGGCCGTGGACGTTCTGGAGCGAATCGCGCGCGAATACGCGGACCAGGAGATCGCGGCCCAGGCGCTGTTCCGCATCGGCGTGATGTATTACGAAAAGGAAGATTTTGTCCGCATGTCGCACGCCCTGGAAAGGGTGCCGGCCGAATTCCCGGAGAGCCCGCTCAACGCCGACGCCTGTTTCTTCCTCGGCTGGGTCGGAAAGGAAAAACTGAACGAATATGACACGGCCGTCCATTATCTCTGGCAGTCGCTGGAGCTGGATCCGCGGAACGAGCGCGCCCCGGAAATACTCTTTCTCATCGCCCAGGCCCTGAACGAAAAAGCCCAGCGCATGGGCCAACCCACCATCCTGCCCGACCAGCAGCGCGCCGTCTACCGCCAGACAATGCTGGAAAGCGCGGAAGCCTGCGAATCGCTTCTGCGGAACTACCCCGATTCGGAACAGGCCCTGTCCGCCATACCCGGCATCGCCGACGCCATTTTCAACCTGGTGCGCTACCGGATGATGAATGCCGACGAAGCGGAACAGTATTTCGCCAAAGCCATTGCCAGGCATAAGGATAACCCCGCCCTGCAGGCCCAGTTGATTTTCAGCCGGGGAATGTTCCTGGTGAAAAACGCCGAAAAAGAAAAAGCGCTGGCCGCCTTCAAAGAGGCGCTGGCGGTTGACGCCAACGTGCGGCTTTCCTACCAGATGCTGCTGGATTACGCCGATGCCGCCAAGGAGGCCATGGGCCTGAAGGAGGCGGAACAGACTTACCAGAGGGTCTTGACCGAATTCGCCGCCGACCCCTACGCCGCGGCGCCGGCCACTTACGGCCTCGCCGATATCCGCTTCCTGGAAGGAAAGGACGCGGAGGCGGAACAGGCATTCGTGAAGGTTCTGAAAGACTTTCCGTGGTTTGAAAAGGGCAAACAGGGCAAGGTTAAAATCGCCCAGATCCGCGAGCGTCGCAAGGATTACGAGGCCGCCGAACGGATGTACTCGGAAGTCGCCGCCCAGGAGCGTTCGCCAGAAGCCCGCATCGGCGCCCTGCTGGGAACCATCCGCTGCCAGCTGGTGACGGCGGACGCCCTGGATAAACAGGGACAGAAGGCCCAGGCGCTGGAAAAATTCAACGCGGCCGACGCAAGCGCCAGCAGAATTATTATCATGTTTGAGGCTTACCCGGAATTCGTCTCCGAGGCGCTCTGGCACAAAGGGCAGATTTACGAGATGCAGAAAAAGTACGACATGGCGCGCGAACAGTACGAGCGGCTGGCCAAAGACTTCAAACAGTACTCCTGGGCAAAGAAAGCGGAGGAACGCCTCAAGGCCCTGCCGGCGGCCGCGTCCCCGGCGGGACAATAAAAAAATGTCGCCCCATCCAGCTCCATGATCGCGCAAATCCTGGCCCGCAAAGAGTTGAAGATTATTCTCATTGTCGGCGGCGCGCTCATGTTTATCTCATTCCTGCTCAGACATAGCGACCGCATGGAGCGGCTGGCCCGCGCCGTTTACGACGGCCGCGCCGACGCCGTTGAAAAAATACTGGCCGCCCACCCCGGCCTGCTGAACGCGCGCGACAAAAGCAACGGGTTCACGCCGCTTCACTGGGCGGTTATCGCCGGCCGGTCAAACCTGGTTTTCAGCCTGATTGAAAAGGGGGCGGACGTGAACGCCGTTGACCGGGACGGCATGACCCCCCTGCACAGAGCGGCCATTTTTAACGGCAGGTCCTGCGCCGAAGCGCTGGTCGCCGCCGGCGCCGATGTTTCGGCTTTTGGCCGGAAATACGGCGCTCTCCGTCTGTCTCCCCTTCACCTCGCGGCCGAGGAGGGACATGCCGAAATGATAGAATTTTTCCTGAAGCGCGGGGTTGACGTCAACCTGCCGACCGAAGGCGGCAACCGCATCACGCCGCTCCACATGGCGGCGGCCAGGGGACATGCCGAAGCAGTGCGGCTCCTGATTGACTCCGGCGCCGATATCAACGCCGCCGATTTGGCCGGGAAAACGCCCCTGACCTGGGCGGTTGTCTCGGAACAGCAAAACACGGCCGATCTACTTCGCAAGGCAGGGGCGGTGCCATGATAAGAAAGGCAGAAGGCAGAATTAAGAAGGCAGAAAGAAAAGACGGATGTATTAATCCGATTCTTCCGTTTTCTGAATTCTGCCTTCTGCCTTCTGCCTTTCCGTAAGCGTCATGGCGACTTCCGGGCAAGTGAAGGGCGATGCGTATTTGGTGCAATTGATGCAGCCCATGTACAACTTGTGCATCAGCGTTTCCTTGGGCACTTCGCGGAAACCGAACCGCCGGAAATAAGCCGGGGAAAAGGTGAGCACCACAATCTGCGCCGGCCGGTAGGTTCTGATGTGTTTGATCATGGCTTGGACCAGCGCCGTGCCGACCCCGTGTCTTTGAAAATCTTTTGAAACCGCGACTGATTTGATTTCCACCGAATGGCTCGGCGAGCGGGCAATTTCCGGCAAAATCTGCCAGGAAGCGGTTCCCGCTATCCTGCCATTGATCTCCGCCACGAGAAAACGGTCAATGTTCTGGATAATGTCGCTCATGGACCGGGGTAAAACCTCGCGCGGGTGTTCCTTGAGCAGGGCATAAATGGCCGCCGCGTCGCTGAACCCCGGCGGCCTGATTTTAACAATTTGTTTTTTCTTTTTCATAAATTCATAACTTGATTCCGTCCGTAAAAAAAAGCAAGCATTTTTTACGCATTCGCCCGTTTGGGCCCGGCCCTCCGGAACAGCGTCAAGAGAAACGGGTTAAATTTTCCCGGCCGGACGGCGGCCGAAATGCTGTTTAAAACACTGGATAAAATGACTGGACGTCTTGAAACCCGAGGCAAAGGCTATTTCTTTGATTTTGAGGGAAGGCGAAGATTTCAATATCCTGTCGGCGTATTCAAGACGCGTCCGCACGAGGAACCGGTGCGCGGTTTCGTGCAGATAGCGCAGAAAGAGACGGTTTAAATGACGGGGAGTCACGCCGGCATGTCCGGCAATTTCATGGATGGTTATCGGCCGGTTGAAATTTGACATGATGAAACGGGCGGCCTCCTCGCACAACGGCCGGGACGTGTCAAAGCGGGATTTGGCGGCATGGGGGGCGGGAGTTTTCATAAGGCGCAGGTCAAGCGCCTTGTGCAGGGCCTGCCCCACCCACAGCAAAAGCTCGCAGCCGATCATGTCGCGGCGCCAGTGAAACGGCGCGGGCTTCAACGCCAGCTCAATAATCCGCATTAGTATGCCGCCAAGCCGGGGATCTGAACAAAAAAGGAAATTGCCGGCCCCCCGGGATCTCACATAATCGGTGAAAACATTTGCGGCCTGGCCCGTGATACAGATGCTTGCGCCGAACAATACGCCCGAGGTTCCGCACGACCATGAATGAATCTGTTTTGCGGGAATCAAGATGCCATCATTCGGCTTCAGCAATGCGGAATGCCGCCCGGTTTTAAAAAGGAAGACGCCTTCCATGACGAACTGAAAATGAATGGAATCATGAATATGCTCCACCGATTGGAATCCTTTCCGCACCGCGCCGGGTTTGAAATGAGCCATTTCGAGACGGATTTCCGTGCCATCAAGAGACAAAACCGGCACGTATTCGAGTGACGTGAGAAGAATCTCATCAACGACACGCCAATTTGTTCCACTGCCTTCAGTTTTTAAATTCTTCCTGTTTTTCAACATTGAGCCGGTCCTGCGGCCGGTCGGCCGCTTTTTTTGCGAGAATCAATGCGTTTCGCCCCATGATTCCGGCGGGTTCTGCGCGCGATCGTCTGGCATTGATTGCGCGGCATGGTATACTTTTTATTTTTAAGGGGAATTAAAAATATCGTTTCCGCCATTACAAGAAGATTATCACGACAGCAACAGCTCCAAGTCCGCGCTGGTCAGACCGCCGATGAGACTATTGTCGGCGGTGATGATGGCGTCGGCCAGGGCGCGTTTGGAGTTTTGGAGTTCAAGCACTTTTTCCTCGACTGTGTCGCGCGCAATCAGGCGATAGGCAAACACTTTTTGCGTTTGCCCGATGCGATGGGCGCGGTCTATTGCCTGGGCCTCTACCGCCGGATTCCACCAGGGATCGAGCAGGAAAATATACTCGGCCGCCGTCAGGTTCAGCCCAAGTCCGCCGGCCTTGAGGCTGATCAGGAACAGTTTACATTCCGGATCTGACTGAAACCGCTCGACGCTCGCCTGGCGGTCCGCGGTTTGCCCATCAAGATAGGCGTAAGGAATTTTGGCTTTGTCCAGGCGTTCGCGCGTTATGGCCAGGAGGCTGGTGAACTGTGAGAATATCAGAGCCTTGTGACCTTCCTCGGTCACCTCGGCGGCCTGGGCTTGGAGCGCATCAAGTTTGGCGCTCTTGACTTCCCGGTATGCCGAGTCAATCAATCCCGGATGGCAGGCCGCCTGGCGCAGACGCAGGAGGGCTTCAAGCACCTGGATTTTCGATTTATTCAGGCCGTCCCGCGCCACTTTTTGCGTGAGAACGACGCGGTAATGATTGCGCAATTCGTCGTAAAGGCGGCGTTGCTCGGCGCCCAGTTCGCAGTAGACGGTCTCTTCTATTTTCTCCGGCAGGTCGCGGGCAACTTGGGATTTTTTGCGACGCAGGATGAATGGCCGCAAAGCCCGCGCCAGCCAAACGCGCGTTTCCTCGTCGGGCTCGCGCAAGACGCCGGCGCGTTTGAAAGCCGCGACCGCGCCCAGCATGCCTGGATTGAGGAATTCAAAGAGGCTCCACAATTCGCCGAGGTGGTTTTCGATCGGCGTGCCGCTGAGCGCCAGACGATGTTGGCCCCGCAGAAGCCGCACGGCTTTGGTCGTTAGCGCCTGGTGGTTTTTGATGGTCTGGGATTCGTCCAGGATAACATAATCGTACGCCACATCCTTAAGCTTAAAAATATCGCGGCGTAAAGCGCCGTAAGTCGTCAACACCATGTCGTATTCGCCGAAATGCGCCGCGCCTTTCAGGCGTTGCTGACCGGTATGATCCAGAATTTTCAGGGCCGGGGTGAAACGCCGGGCCTCCGCCAGCCAGTTGAAAATCAGCGAGCGCGGTGTCACCACTAGCGTCGGTTCGTTCGCCGCGGCGCTGGTTTGCAGGCGTTCTTCGCGCCGCGCGTCGAGCATGGCCAGCACCTGGATGGTCTTGCCTAACCCCATATCGTCGGCCAGACAGCCGCCGAACCCGAAACGGCGCAGGAACTCGAACCAGCCCATGCCGTCGCGCTGATATGGCCGCAATTGTCCATGAAATCCAGCTCCGGCATCGCGCGGCGTGATGGCTTCGAAGGCGCGCAGTTCCCGCCGGAGGCGTTTGAATTGCTCGTCGAATGCGGTCTCGGATTCGGCCAGCATGGCATCCAGCACCGCCGCCTGAGTCCGCTGGAAACGGATATGGTCTTCCCGCTCCTTGCCAACCCCCCTGAACATTCCGATCTTGGCCAGCCAGTCTTCGGGCAGGACGCCCATGGTTCCGTCGCCCAGGGCAATCAAACGTTGGCCGTCGCCCAGGGCGCGCAGCAGCGTGGGCAATTCCACGGTCATTTGTTCAAAGCGGGCGGCTCCGCGCAGTTCAAACCAGTCCACGCCGGAGGATACCGTAAAAGCAAAAGACGTTGGCGAACGATATAGCTTGCCATCGGCCTCAATATGCCAACCTTCCCGCAGCAGCGCGGCAACGGCGGCCGGAAAGCGCTGGGCCGCAATCTGCAGATTATAGCCGTCGCTTTCAATATATACGGCGGTTTTGAATCCAAGCGCGTCCAAAGCCTGACGGCATTTGAACTCCGCCGCCAGGTCGCGGCGCACCGCCTGACCGGTTTCCCGCGGAAACAGGCAGGTCCGGCCCTCGACCGATGAGATTTTCTGTCCGTTATAATCGAATCCGAGTTCGGCGACCAAAGTGTCAACCGAATAATACGCGCGCGCTTTTTTAACTCGTAATTCGGGCCTGGGCCGGACAACGATTTCCTCCAGGCGCAGGTGGGGCGGAATTATCAAGCGCTCCGCCCAGGTCTGGGTGTAGAGCGTTTTGACGCATTCCCGGACATCGGCTTCCGGCACCCCGATTTCCGGGTGGTGGTGGAAACAACGCAGGAACCCCGGGTTCATTCCATTGTCGTAACGGGCAACCGTGTCCCTGAAAAAAATCCAGCCGCCGCTCAGCCATCCGCGTGCCGCACTGAGTTCGCGGGATTCCTGGTCGCGGCGTAATCTGGCCGTGACTTGATACTTGCCGCGCGCGCCGGGCGTCATCTCGACCGTGACGGCCCAAGGGCGCCCATCGTCATAGCGCAAAACCGCAGGCGGAAGTCGGCCGTCGGATTTCAGGTGAAATCTGCCGGTGGCGCACAAGTCCGGCAGCAAGTGCGCCAGGGCCGCGCCGCGCAATCGATAGTTGGCGTCTGCTGTCCTTCCGCCATAGTCATAGACCGTCCTGACGCCTTCAAGCAGGCCAAGGATTTTCCGGTCCAGCGGATCGGTCAGTTGTTCCACGGCCAAAAAATCCAGCTTCCCGTTTTTCCACGTGCCCCATTGGCCGTTCGACTTTCGCTCGCGCAGTTCGACAAGCAACTGCAAATCCGCGTTGCAACTATGATCATAGAAAGAGGTTTGGTACCTGATTTCCCGTTCCCGCAACGCCTGCGTTTGGAGATGGCCGGCGGCTGAACAGTCGGCAATCAACAACTGTTTCCAGCCTGGCGGTTTGGGTTTGCGCGGCTGGACCGGTTGCATCTGACCGCTGATGCGCAACAGGTTGAGAACGGCGCCGAACGGGTCGGACAACCGGCCGCGTTTCGAGCCACGGCGGTCTTCCCAAATTTCGGGTTTCTCCGCATCGGCGTTATCATCCGCAAAAAGCAAATCGTCCGGTCCGAAATAATCTTCGCTCATGTTGACGACCGGCAGCGGCGTGGTCGCGGACTTGGGCTGAAGAACGTGGCGCTGGTCCGCGTCCAGAATCGCGGCCCACATATGTTCGCACAAATTACCGCCGCGGGCATGCGCGCATGAACATATGGCAATCAGGTTTTGACCGTCCAATTCCAATTCTACCTGGCGAGCCGTCAAATCGCGCACTTCGGCGTCATAAAACTTCGGATGGAATTCCAGCGTCCGCACGCGGCCGCTATGAAAATGGTTTGCGCCGTTTTCACGGGATTTTAATGAAAACAAATGGGCGCATGCCTGCTCCAGACTCATGAAGACGTTTTATGCTCCGGTTTGTCCGGCAAAGCAAGAAAAAAATTGGCGTGGTTCAGGTTTTGATCGCAGTGGGATTACTGCATAAGCAGCATTTTGCCGCTTTCCACGCGGATGATTGACATCGGCGGAATATATCCCGCGGGAGAACATGATTGCCGCGCCGCAAGCGACCGGCTCCCTCGGCGGGCAATTCCACTGTAACTCATGTTTGTCCTTTTTCCGACACAAATGTCCGCTTTTTGCGCTTTTTTTTTATGGATTTTGGGACCGCTTGCAGTTTAAATCATCAAAGACTGATTAAACACTAATGGAGTAAGCCATGAATCGGAATTTGAAAATCGGCGGGACATTTAGGAATGAGGTTGAGTCCCGGATTGTCGGCGAAACGGATGTGATAGTGGCCGGCGGCGGGACCGCCGGAGTGGCAGCCGCGCTTGCGGCCGCCCGCAACGGCGCAAAAACCATTTTAATTGAGCGTTATGGCTTCCTGGGCGGCATGATGACGGCCGGCAACGCGGGCTTGACCAAATACGTCGTTCATTCCACGGAACATTCGGATTACAAAAACGTTCTGGCGCAACTGGCGAAAAATCCGGCGGAGGTGCAGATTGTCGGCGGCATTTCCATGGAAATCACGGAAAAACTGCTTGAAACGGGCGCGGGCATCGGGACCGGCGGCAAGGCCGGAAGTTACGTTTTCACCAATTCCGAGGAATTCAAATATTTGCTTTTGACCATGCTTCAGAAGGCGGGAGTTGAGCTGCTGCTTCATTCGTGGATTGTTGGCGTGATAAAGGAAAAAAACACGGTAAAGGGCGTGATTGTGGAAAACAAATCCGGAAGGCAGGCCATCCTGGGAAAAACGATAATTGACGCGACCGGCGACGGCGACGTTGCCGCGCGGTCCGGCGCTGAATTTGACATATGCAAGGTGGCAAAACTGGCCAACGGCAAGTCAAACTCTCTCTCGGCCATGGGGGTGATGTTCCGGGTCGGGAATGTCAACTTGGCGAAACTATTTGGATACTTAAGAACCAACCCCGAAATATTTCAGATCCAGGGCTGCGCGTTGTTGAGCCTGGAAGAAGCCGCGGAAAAGCTGAAAGGAGGAGAAATGATGACGATCAACGTCAAGACCGATTTCAGCCCATATTTCATCCAGGTCTACAACCTTCCCATGGAAGGAGTGGTTACCTTGTGCTGCCCATGTTGTCATGGCAACGGCGCTTCGGCGGCGGACCTTACCCGGGCAGAGATAACCATAACCAAAATGGTGCATGCCTGGTGCCAAAAAATCAGGAAAATACCCGGTTTTGAAAAGATGTATCTGCTGGATTGTCCGCAGATCGGCGTGCGGGAAACGCGGCTTGTGCGGGGGGAATACGTGTTGACCATAGACGACATTTTCAATATGCGCGAATTTGAGGACGGCATCGGGCGCGGGGCGCATCCGGTGGACGCTCCGGTCCGAAAAGAACTCAAAGAACGCGCCCTTCGGCGCTGGTCATTTTCCATTCCTTACAGGAGCCTGGTTGCGAAAGGCATTGACAATCTGCTGCTGGCGGGGCGGTGCATTTCCGTAACGCACGAAGCGTTCGGCTGCACGCGCGGCACGGCCCAGTGCATGATAACCGGCGAGGCGGCCGGAACGGCGGCGGCCCTGTGCCTGAACGGCAAAGTCAAGCCGAAGGATTTAAATGCCCGGCAATTGAGGGAAAGACTGCTTAAACAGAAGGTTGTTTTATAAACGCAAAGTCCGGCAGGGACAATTATCCGGAGCGGCGGCAAATGAAAAATATTCTCATCACCACGGAAGAATTCCTGCTCAACGATTTCCCCGCGGATTTCAAGGTTGTAAAAAATCCGTACGGCCGGAAACTTTCCGAACAAGAGGCGGACGACTTGATTCAACGGCATCGGCCGACGGGCATGATCGCCGGCATTGAGCCGTTGACCAGGAACACCATGGCGCGCGCGCCTTTCCTGAAGGTCATATCAAGGTGCGGGATCGGGCTTGATTCCGTGGATTTACAGGCCGCCTCTGAACTGGGCATCAAGGTCGCGAACACGCCGGATGCGCCGACCCCGGCCGTGGCGGAGCTGGCCGTGGCTTTGATGCTTGCCGGGCTGAGAAAAATCAGCGTCATGGACAGGCAAATCAGGCTCGGAAAATGGCCGCGCCCCATGGGGTTTCTCCTGGCCGGCAAAACGGTCGGCCTGATCGGCTGCGGGAGAATAGGAGGTTACACGGCCAAACTGCTCAAGACTTTCGGCTGCAACGTGCTGGGCTATGACCCCTATGTCAAGGCCGCTTCTTTTTGCCGGTTGTGCGCATTGGAAGAACTGCTCCGCGATTCGGATATAGTCAGCCTGCACGTGCCGCACACCGCTGAAAATCATCATCTGCTGAATCGCGAACGTATTTTTGCCATGCAAACAGGCGCCATGCTGGTCAACACCGCGCGCGGCGGCCTGGTTGACGAAGAAGCGCTTTATGACGCGCTGACCCGGGGACATCTTTCCGGCGCGGCCCTTGACTGTTTTGAAAATGAACCCTATGCGGGGCCGCTGGCAAATCTTGAGAACGTCGTGTTGACGGCCCACGTCGGCTCAAACGCGAAAGAGGCGCGGCTGGTAATGGAGCGGCAGGCTCTGGAAAATCTGGTCAAAGAAATATGAACAAAAACACAACAACCAGCAATCCGGTGAAAAAGGCGTTATTGGAAAGGCGGCTGGCGGTCGGCTCCTGGATTCAAATCGGCCACCCGGCGGTTTCTGAAATATTTTCCCGGGCGGGATTTGAATGGCTTGCGGTGGACATGGAACACACGGATATAGGCCTTGAAACTTTTACGGCTGTGATCAGGAGCATGCCCGGGCAAGGGGCGGTTCCCCTGGCCCGCGTGCGGGCAAACGATGCCATCGCCATAAGACAGACGCTGGACGCCGGGGCGCGGGGCGTGATTGTGCCGCTGGTCAATTCGGCCGCTGAAGCGGAAAACGCGGTCAAGGCGGCAAAATATCCGCCGCAAGGCATCCGGGGTTTTGCGTTTTGCCGCGCAAACAACTGGGGAATTGACTTTGATGAATATGCGGCCGCCGCCAACAGGGATACGGCCGTGGTGGTCATGATTGAATCCAGGGCGGCGGTTGAAAACATAAACGCCATTCTGTCGGTGGAAGGAGTGGACGGGGCGTTTATCGGGCCCTATGATATGAGCGGCTCCTACGGTGTGACGGGGCAAGTGTCGCATCCCGATATTATTCAGGCTTGCCGAACCGTTTCCGTTGCATGCAAAAAGCATGGCAAATCCGCCGGAATTCATATTGTCCGCCCGGACGAAAAACAAATCGCGAACGCCGTCAAGGACGGCTTCACGTTCATCGCGCTCGGCATGGATACGGTTTTCCTGGCCGCAAAGGCCCGGAGTTATGCAAGGAGACGGAATAAGCGAAAATAAGCCCGGCCGACAGGCGCAAAAAGCGTTGAGGAGGAAACAAGCGATTATGAATTCCAGAGAACGCGTAATTGCGGCATTGGAACATAAAGAGCCGGATATATTGCCCATGCAGGATGGCATTTGGGAGGCTGCTATAAACGCCTGGCACGCGCAGGGATTGCCGCGGAACGTAAAATGGGGGTCTCCGGAAAATTATTCGTTTACCAAGTATTTCCGGTTTGATGTGGCGCGGTTTGGAATAGATTTGTCGGCCCGTCTGCCCGAGAGGGTGATTGAAGCCGGCAAAGACTATAATCTTGAAGTCACGCGGGACGGCAGCGTGATAAAACGAGTGAAAGATGCCAGCTCCATCATCGTCAAAAACGCGATTGGCGGACGGAACGATTGGGAGAAATTCAAACTGCGTCTGCGGCCGGAAGCCGATCGTTTCAATGAAAAGGCCGGAAATTTTGAAAATTTCGGCAGGGCCAGGGAGGCGAATAAATTCACGGCATTCTATGCCGCCACAGGCGTTGATAGATTTCAAAACATCGTGAAAATTGACGATTTACTTGTGTTGATGATGGAGGACCCGGAATCGGCAAGGGATATGTTTAAAACAGTCGCTCAACTTATTATTGGAAGTTGCGAACTGTTGCGGCAAAAGGGATATGCGTTCGACGGATTATGGCTGTGTAATGATATGGGATATAAAAACGCTTCCCTGATTTCTCCAACGCTTTACCGCGAACTTATGTTTAAAAACGATAAATTGCTGTGCGATTACGCGCATCAGACCAACATGAAAGTTATTTATCACTCTTGCGGTTATGTTGCGGAATTGATTCCGGACTTGATTGAAGCCGGCGTTGACTGTCTGCATCCTTTGGAGGTTAAGGCCGGCATGGATGTCGTTAAATTGAAAAAAATGTATAAAGGCAAACTGGCCTTTATGGGAGGAATTGAGACATCCAGGTTCAATAGTCCGGCGGAGATAGAGGAGGAAATAGCCGGGAAATTGCCTGTTGCCATGGCCGGCGGCGGTTATATTTATCATTCCGATCATTCCATCCCGCCCTCCGTGGAACTTAAAAATTATCTGTATGCGCTTGAAACGATCCGCAAATATGGGCGGTATTGATTTTATGGTAAAAAAGAAGAAATACATGGTCAGGTGCGATCTTGAAGGCGCAAGCGGCATAGTCAGTTACAGCCAGGCCGAGCCGGGCAAGGCGGAATATGCAATCGGACGCGAAATGTTCATGCATGATCTGCTGGCGCTCCTGAAAGGGCTGCGGGAGGGCGGCGCGGATGAAGTTGTGGTCTATGATGAACACTGTGATGGAAGAAACATTGATCTGGTCCGCCTGCCTGTTTATGCCAAAGCCATCTGCGGCAAGCCGCCTTACCGGGCCGGCTGGGCCGGCGGCCTTGATGAAACCTTTGCCGGGCTTATTTTGCTGGGATTCCATTCCAAGGCCGGGACTGCCGACGGGCTCCTGCCGCACACTTATGAATGGGACATAGCGAACCTTGTCCTCAATGGAGTGTCCATCGGCGAAATAGGGATGGAGGCGGCCATTGCGGGCGACTTCGGCGTCCCGGCCATCATGATGGCCGGCGATGCCGCCGGCGCGCGGGAAGCGCAGGCGCTGCTGCCCGGAATCGTTGGCGTGCCGGTCAAGGAGGGGCGGAGCGAAACGGGCGCGGCGTGCCTGGCCCCGGCATTAACCGCCGGGATGATACGAAAAGCCGCCATGAAAGCCATGAAAAACGAAAACCGGATAAAGCCTTATAATTATGGAAACAATGCCGTCCTGGAAATTGTGTTGAGGCCCGGTTTGTTTTTGAATGAAATGAAGCATATGTGCGGCAAAGAGTTTCACGGCGAGCAGGCTTTGCGCATCCGCGCGAAAAACGTTACCGCGGCATGGGCATGCTATTGGAAAACGAAACTTGCATGTTTAAAAATTTTAGGAGATAAAAAGCAATAAAAGACGGAATACGCGGAAGGGATCAATAATGTTTAAGCCAAAATACAGTCTTTTCTATGATAACCACACCATGCCCTCATGCCCCGATGTCGGCAAGAATTTTGATGTTGAAGCCTTTACCGGCAAAATAAAAGAATGCGGGGTTGATTTTCTGACTTTTCACGCCAGATGCAACATGGGCAATGCGTATTACGACACAAAAATCGGCGTGAAGCATCCTTCCCTCGCCTATGATCTCTTCGGTAAAATCGCCGAAGCCTGTGAAAGGAAATGCATAAAACTTTCCGCCTATCTCAACGCGGGATTGAGCCATGCGGAAGCCCTGCTCCACATGGATTGGCTGCGCGTGGACATGGAAGGAAGAGTTTATACCGACAAGACGTTCCCGTCCGTCAGGATCATGTGTTTCAATACGCCGTATCGCGAACATCTCAAGGCAATGACCCTGGAAGTAGCAAAGAAATACCCGTCCGTCAGCGGTTTTTTCTGGGATTGCATGTATCCGACGCATCCCTGCGTCTGCCCCGTGTGCGTGAAGGAAATGAAAAAACGCGGCATAAATTGGCGAGACGCGAGAGCCGCGGCCGCTTTTTCGCGGCTTTCCGCCGTCCGCATAGCGGAGGAAATTTCAATGGAATTGAAAAAAATCAATCCCGAGTATTTGTTGTATTTCAACGGATTAGGGTTTGCGCCGCAAGCGGAAATAGGGACTTATCTTGAATGCGAATGCCTGCCCACGGGAGGATGGGGGTACGAAGCTCTGCCGGTCTTGTCAAGGTATCTCAGAAATTTCGAAAAAACCGTCCTGAACATGACCGGCCGCTTTCATAAAAGCTGGGGCGATTTCGGCGGCATACGCACCGAAGCCAGCCTGGAATATGATCTTCTTTACGGCCTTGCCAACGGAATGCGTCCGAATGTGGGCGGGCATTTTCATCCAAGAGGCGACATAAACAACGCCGTGTTTGATTTGATCAAAAAAGTCTATAGAAAGCTGCAAACCTACGATGAATGGCATCTGGACGCCAGGCCCGTTGCTGAAATTGCCGTTTTTCTCAATACCGATAATGATATGGGCGACCTCGCGGCCGGCATCGGCCCCGGTGTTTACGGAGCGGCGAGGATGCTCTGCGAGTTGAAACAGCAATTTGACGTGATATCGGAAAAAAACGACTGGAGCGGATATAAAATAATTATCTTGCCCGATAATGTTTTGATGACGGGCCCGATTCAAAAAAAGGTAAAGGCCCATCTTGACGCCGGGAAAAAGATAATCGCCAGCCACAAAAGCGGTTTTGAGCCCGGTCTGAAAGGCTTTATGTTTGAAAAAGAATGGGGCGCGCGCTTCATAAAGGACAATGATTTTGCCCCGGCTTTCTTCACCATTGCGCCCCCTTACGGCAGGGACTTGCCGGATATGCCCCTCTCGCTTTATTCAATGGGGATTGAGATGGCGCCGATCCGGGGAACCGGGGCGTTCGGGAAAATGATAAAATCATTCTGTAATTTCGGCTGGGACGGGGAACACATTAATTTCTACGCGCCGCCTTATGAAGCGACAGATCTCCCGATCCTTGTCGCCGGCAAACAGGTCGCCCATTTCAGCCATCCGATCTTTGACGCATATTATAAAATGGCGCCCGTTCCCCTCCGCCAGCTTTTTGCCAACGTTCTGGATGAATTTCTTTCAAACCCGGTTTTAAAAACACAAAACCTGCCGTCATTCGCCAGGGCCATGGTCACGGAAAAGGCAAGCCGGAAAATGGCGCATCTTTTCGCTTATGTGCCGGAAAAGCGCGGGGCTTCAAAGCTCCCGGCCTGGTTCCCGCTGACGGAAGCGCTTGCTTTTTATACGCCGGAGGAAAAAGGGGAATCGGCAACAGAAATGATAGAAGAACCCATAACCGTCTGCGATGCCGTGGTAAAGATAAGGCTTGACGGCAAAATTCCCGGGAAAGTCTATACGGCGCCGGACAGGAAACCAATGGAATTCAAAATAAGAGACGATTACCTTGAAATACAAGTGCCCATGTTCAAGGGATATGCCCTGCTTGTGGCGGAGGAATGATGAAAGAGAATATCGGAAAATACGCGAGATTGGGGCTGGTCCACCATCTGTTATATCCCAGGTGCCTTGAGGACGCCGCATATCATTTTGAAACCCTGCGTGAATTCGTAAAGCGGGACGACATTGAGACGTTTGATTGCTGCCTTCCGTTTGAAGAACCATACAAGCGGAAGGCGATGGAAGCAGTGCGGGACAGCGGGAAGGAAGTTGTTTATTCCATGCATATTTTTCCCCTGGATAAAATTTCGCTGGGCAGCGATTCCCCGCGGGAACAGAAGCTTATCCGTCTTTACCTTCAGGATCAGATCGCCGCGGCCGCGGCGATCGGCGCAAAAGGATTTGTGTTTTCGTCCGGGAGGGACGTTCCGGCGCCGGAAAGACCCGCGGCCCTGAAAAATTTTAGAAATTTATGCAAATGGCTTTGCCCTGAACTGGCCAAACACGGCATCACCGCGCTGCTGGAGCCGTTTGACCGCGAGTTTGACAAAAAATTCCTTTATGGCCCCACGCCGGAGTGCATGGAATTGATTAATTCCCTGGAGCCTGAAATCGTTAATTTCGGCATAGAGCTTGATATCGCCCATCTGCCGTTGATGGGAGAGAGTTTTGAAAAAGCAATTTCCACCGTAAAGCCAAAACTGAAACGCATGCATATCGGCAATTGCGTCATGAAAGATTCATCATCAAAATGGCGCGGAGACACGCATCCGCCGGTCGGCTTTGCGGGCGGGGAAATAGATGTTCCGGAATTAACCGAAGTGCTGCGTCTGGCATTGCGGGCCGGCTATTTGAATAAAGAACAACGCGGCGCTCTCGTGCTGGAGATGCTGCCGTTCCCGGATATGACTGTAGAGGAAACAATCCGGGATTCTGCAAAACGCCTGGAAGAGGCATGGAAATTGGCGTGATATGTCCTGCGCGATCGGCATAGATATCGGCACCGGCAAAGCGGCCGTTGTGGCAATTGACACGGGCGGCGCCTTGCGCGACAGCGCTTCTGTCAAAACAAAGGCGGACATTCCCGTCCCGGAAGGACGGTCCGAACAAAACGCCGCCGCCATCCTTGAGGCGGTCGGCCGCGCCGTCAAATCAATTGACCCCGAAATCAGGCGGAGAATTTCCGCCGTGGGAATTACCGGGCAGATGCACGGGATGATTCTTTGGAATGACGAGGAGGCCTCGCCTCTTTACACGTGGAAAGACAAAAGAACTCTTGAGGGCGGGTTCCTGGACAAGATCAGGCGGAAACCGGGCTGCCGCAAATTGAGGGCCGGGTTCGGCTCGGCAACATTGGCGTATCTCGCCGCGAGGAATGAACTTGGCCGGTGGAGTTCTGCGGGGACCATCCATGATTATTTTGCCTGCAAAATCTGCGCCCTGGCGAAACCATTGACGGATCCTTCCGATGCCGCCAGCTGGGGCCTGTTTGACATCAGGAAAAAACAATGGAATTTTGCCGCGATCGGGAAACTCAAAATACCGGCAAAATTCTTTCCGAAAGTTGTCCCCGCCGGCGCTCAGGCCGGCAGATTATCGGGCGAATATTCCTCTTTGTTTGGATTGCCGGAAGGGATTCCGGTCCATGCGCCGATAGGGGATAATCAGGCTTCAATACTGGCGACGGCAAACAATACGGACGAGGAAATCTATCTGACGCTTGGCACCGGCGGCCAGCTTTCCGTGGTGATTCCGGAAAAGATGATCAATGAAATAAAACGTTGCGCGACGGTTGAAGTAAGGCCGTTCGTGGGGCAAAAATATATCGCCGTCGCCGCTCCATTATGCGGAGGACAGGCTTTTGAGTGGCTGATCAATTCGCTCCAAACGTGGCTGAAGGAACTCGGAATTAGCCCGCCCGGGCAGGACGAGTTTTACAGAATAATTGACATTTTGGGTCTGAAAAGCAACGGCGATTCGCTGGCAATTAAGCCCAATTTTCTTGGCGAAAGGGATGACTTTTCTTTGCGAGGCGAGATATCCGGCATAACGCTGGGCAATTTTTCCCTCGGAAACATCTCGGCCGCCCTGGCCAGGGGCGTGATTGCCAACATCCAGCGCATGATGCCAGACGAAATTTTCCGGGATAAAAAAACAGTGGTTTGCAGCGGCAATGCCATAAGGCGCCTGAAAATATTACAGGAGGCCGTCAAAACGCGGTTTCATCTGCCGATCAGAATATTGCCGAAATCGGAAGAGGCCGCTTTGGGAGCCGCCCGTGTTGCCATGCCCCCTTCTTAAGGCAAAGACGCGGCTTATTGCGCGATATTTGTTTGTTTTCGGGAAAGACGACAACGATGGAAACTTCCAGAACGATAGTGAATAAATGCCTGAAGTTTGAATATCCGGGGCGTATCCCGCGGGATCCCTGCATATCCGATTATGTCGCCTCGGAATTTCCGGAAAAGGTTCGGGAAATTAACCGGCGTTTCCCTTCCGATATTTGCTGGGCCAGGGTTGACAATGTTTATCAGCCGTCGCCGAGAGTCAGGGGGGACAAATTCGGCGCGGGAACATATGTAGACGCGTGGGGCTGCGAGTTTCTGAATGTTGAGAATGGAATTTGCTGGAAGTCATTCATGCGTTTAATTTGAAGGAACTGGAGTTCTGGATAACCACGAATGTTGACGCCATCCGGTTCTCGGATGACTGGGGATCCCAGCATGCGCTGCTCGTTTCGCCGGAAACCTGGCGCCATATGTTCAAACCGTTGTACGCGGATTATTGCAAACTGATTCATTCCAGGGGCAAATCCGCTTTCATGCATTGCTGCGGGCAAATTTTGGAAATATACGAAGACCTGATTGAGATCGGCGTGGATGCCATTAACTCCCAGCTTTTTGCCATGGACATGGCGGAATTGTCAAAACGCGCCAAAGGGAAAATCACCTTTTGGGGAGATATAGACCGTCAGCATATTATAACCTCCCCCGACCCGGCGGTCGGACGGGGCGCCGTGAAAAAAGTCGCGGCGCATTTCTATGATCCCGCTGGCGGAGTTATTGCGCAACTCTGGGTTGATCCCGGGGCAAATCTGGATACAACCATCGCCATTTTGGAGGAATGGGAAAAAATACCGTCCGCCGCAGGATGAAAATCGGAGCGGCCGGCAACTCGCGCACCGGGCAACAATCGTAAATGACAACCGACAGCATATATCGCGAAAGGTTCGCAAATACCCTGCGGCACAAGGGCGTGGACCGTTGCCCCATAGATCTCGGCGGCACTCCCCAAACAACCATTACCGCGCCCGGCTTGCATGAAAAATTGAAATCACTTCTCGGATGCGCCGGCGCGGAACATGGAAATCCGGATGAACGCCTGCTCGCTCGTTTTGACGTTGATTTCCGCCGGGTTGGCGCAATGCTTGAATTTGAGACGGGCCGGGAAAGACGTATTTCCGCGACAGAATATTCCGATCATTTTGGAATTCACCGCGTTTTCAGCGGAAAATACTGGGAAACATCCGCGGGACCGCTGGAAAACGCCGCCATTGAACAGGTCAACGCGTATAAATTCCCGCGCCTTGATCAGTTGACGACCGATCTTGAAGCTCTGGAACAAAGGGCTCGCTGTTTGCATGAAAAAACGCCCTATGTGGTTGTTGCCGAACATCCCGTCAACGGAGTGCTGGAACTGGCTTGCCGGCTGTGCGGCTATGAACATATCATGTGCATGCTCGCGGCGGACCCGGAATTTATCAGCGTTCTCTTCGGGAAAATACTGGCGTTTCAAAAAGAAGCCTCCGGAGCCTACTATTCCAGGCTGGGGCGGTATATTCATATGACCACCAGCGGGGACGATTTCGGCACCCAGAAGGGGTTGTTCATGTCGCCCGCCATGTTTCGGGAATTTATAAAACCCTGCATGAAACAGCGGTTTGCGCACATAAAAGAGTTTACAGATGCGGCGCAACAGCACCATTCCTGCGGAAACATATTCCAAATAATCCCCGATCTTATTGAGGCCGGCGTGGAAGTGCTCAATCCCATTCAGCCGGTCGCCGGCATGGAACCGCAAAGATTAAAGTCTGAATTCGGCCGAAAACTTACTTTTCACGGCGGGTTGGACACGCAGGCGCTCCTTCCATCCGGCAATCATGCAAAAATCAGGGAAGGCGTCAACAAACTGATCCGGGCAATGCATCCCAAAACAGACGGCGGCTTCATTTTTGCGCCGGCGCATAATTTTCAGGAAGATGTTTCCGCCTCTTCGGCGATTGCGATGTATGACGCCGCGCTGGAGTATTTTGGCGGGCATCTTTAGCCCCGCTTTCGCGCTTAAGAACTGCCCGGCGCGCCGGATTCAAGGCATCGAGCGCGCCGGCCGCCTCGCTTCCAACGCGCTTTTCCCGGCAAAACAAAACGCCGCCGCCATTTCCCTCACAACATGCGGGAGAAAACCATTGACTGTTTCCGCGCAAACCCGTATAGTTACTTTTTTTGGAGAATAAATTCCCAAAGAACCAGCGCCGAATGAAGGTGTGTCATGGCTGTAAACGATCTTTTGACCGTAATAGAAAACATGGAAAAAGAGCGCGGCATAAGCCGCGAGTCCCTCGTCCAGATGGTTGAGGCGGCGCTCCTTTCCGCCTCCCGCAAAAGCGTCGGCCCGGCCAATGACCTGCGCATTGAAATTGACCGCAAGACTTTAAACATCAAAGCCTACGCCAAGGTGGAAGTCGCCGAACGCGTCCTCTCGCGCCACACCCAGATTTCGCTGGCCGAGGCCCGCAAATACAAGCGCGACGCCAAAACGGGCGACATCATTGAAATTGAAGTTCCCGCCCGCGAGTTCGGCCGCATTGCCGCCCAGACCGCCAAACAGGCCATTATTCAGAAAATCAGGCACGCCGAAAAAGAAATTGTCGTCAAGGAATACAAGAACCGCGAAGGAGATATTATCAACGGCACGATCGTGCGGCTGGACCACGGCGACGTGATCATTGATCTGGGCCGGGTGGAGGCGATCATGCCCGCCCGCGAGCGCGTCCCCACCGAGGAATACCAGGTCGGCGACCGGATCCGCGCCTATGTCTTGAGCGTGCAGGATCATACTTCCGGCCACCATATCGTGCTCTCGCGCAGCCATCCCGACTTCGTCCGGCGCCTCTTTACCCTGGAAATATCGGAACTGGCCGATAAGACAATAGAAATCAAGGGCATCGCGCGCGAAGCCGGTTACCGGACAAAAATAGCCGTCTGCAGCAATGATGAAAAAGTTGACCCGGTCGGGGCCTGCGTCGGCATGCGCGGCATGCGCGTAAAAAATATCGTGCGCGAACTGCTCGGGGAAAAAATAGATATCGTCCGCTGGAACGCCGATTTGAAAACTTACGTAACCAACGCCTTGAACCCGGCCAAACTGAACAAGATCATCGTGGATGAGAAAGAGAATAAGATCACGATCGTGGTTGACGCCGAGCAGTTGTCGCTGGCCATCGGCAAAAGGGGGCAAAACGCGCGCCTGACATCAAAACTGCTCGGGTGGAAAATTGACATTGAAAAAGACAAGGAAGACACAAGTTTCCAGGAAAAAGTGGCCATGGCGGTTGACAAACTGACCCGCCTGCTCGGGATTGAAAAAGACCAGGCGGAAAAGCTTGTCCACGCCGGTTTCCTGACGGTTGAGGGCATCGCCGAGGCCGACATTGCCGACCTGCAGGAACAGGCCGGGCTGGACGCCGACAGCGCCAAATCCATAAAGGATTCCGTCTCCGCCGACGCCAAACAAAAGGATTAGCCTGCGGAAATCCTGGCAAAGTGAAAACCGCCGCGCGTGGTCAGCTGTAAGTTTTGGATGGCGGCCCGGCCGCGCCAGAGCTGTGAACCGTCTGAAATTAACATTATATGCGTATTTACGATTTAGCCAGAGAACTGAACGTCGCCAACAAGGAGCTGATGGCCGCCCTCCAGTCAATCGGAGTCGCCTTCAAGAGCCATTCCAGTTCAATTGACGAAGAAGCCGTCGCAAAAGTCAGAAATATTTTCGCAAAAAAAACACCGGCGCCGGATGCGGAAAGCGCGCGCCGCCCCGCCCCGGCCAAAACAAGCCAAAACCCGCCCGCTCCGCAGACTGCCACCCCTGCGCAAAAACCGGCGGATCTGGTTGAAGATAAATCCCGGCCGCGGCCCGGACCGGACAGGGCCGCCCAACCTCCCGCTTCAAAGGCGGAAACAGCGGGCGCAATCCCCCCCTCCGAAAAAACCGCCCTAAAACCGGCCCCGCCCAAAAAACCGGCGGCAAGCGCAAAAAGCAGGACGCTTGTTTTTCACGGCCCCATCATCGTGCGCGATCTGGCGGAGCGGATGGACATGAAGCCCAACCAGCTGATTGCCGAATTAATGATGATGAGCATCCTGGCCGCCATCAACGAGCGGCTGGAAATAAAAATCGCCCAGCAGATTGCTGAAAAACACGGTTTTACCATAGAGCTTGAAAAAAAGCCGGTTGAAACGAAACCCCTGTCGGGCCAATTGTTCCTGGACCAGGAAGATGAAGCGGACCGGACGGAAGACCTGGAAAGCAGGCCGCCGGTGGTTACTTTTCTGGGGCACATTGACCACGGCAAAACCTCCCTGCTTGACCGCATCCGCAACGCGGCCGTCGCCAAAGGCGAAGCGGGCGGCATAACCCAGCACGTGGGCGCTTATACGGCCGAACATCAGGGCAAAAAAATCACCTTTCTTGATACGCCGGGCCATGCCGCTTTCACCGCCATGCGGGCGCGCGGCGCGAACATGACCGATATTGCCGTGATTGTGATTGCCGCCGATGACGGCGTCATGCCCCAGACCGAAGAAGCCATCAAACACGCCCAGGCCGCCAAGACCACGATCATGGTGGCCATCAATAAAATTGATCTGCCCGGCGCCAACACCGATAAAGTCAAGCGGCAACTGCAGGCCATCGGCCTGGCGCCGGAAGAATGGGGCGGAGACATCATCTGCGTTGAGGTCAGCGCCCTGACCGGAAGGAATATTGACCGCCTGCTGGAAATGATTATTCTGCAGTCCGAAATCCTGGAACTCAAGGCCAATCCGCGCGCCAGAGCGCGCGGGTTCGTGATTGAAGCCCGGATGGAACCGGGAATGGGCCCCACCGCCAACCTCCTCGTGTCCCGCGGCACGTTGAGCGTCGGCGACATAATCCTCTGCGGTCCTTACTGGGGACGCGTCAAGGCCCTGATCAACGATCACGGGATCAAGGTGCGCAAGGCCGTTCCCGCCACACCGATCAAGTGCATGGGGCTCTCCGGGGTTCCCAAGGCCGGCGAGCCTTTCCAGGTGATGCCGAACGATAAAATGGCGCGCGAGATCGCCGAGCAGCGCAGCACGGAAATACGCGGCCTGCAGACGGCGCCCCAGAAAAAAATCTCGCTGGAAACCGTTTTTTCGGCCATGGCGGCCAACCAGCGGCTTGAGCTGCGCCTGATCCTCAAGTGCGATACGCAGGGCTCGCTTGAGGCGATCCAGAAAATGCTGGCCGAAATAAAAAGCGATAAAGTCTCGCTGGCCGTCATTCTCGCCGCGGTCGGCAACATCAATGAAAACGACGTCATGCTCGCCAGCGCTTCAAACGCGATTGTTTTCGGCTTCAATGTCAGCAAGGAGGAGGGAGTGGCCCGCGCCGAAAAGGACGAGGGCGTTGAAATCCGCCTCTACGGGGTGATTTACGACATTTTTGACCAGATCAAGGAAGCCATGAGCGGCATGTTGCAGCCCGAAACAAAAGAAAAATACGTCGGCCGGGCGGAGGTGCGCCAGGTGTTTGAAATCAGCCGGAAGGGACAGGTCGCCGGCTGCCTTATTGCCGACGGCAAGGTCGGCGCGCGCTGCCGAGCGCGGGTAAAACGCGGCGGCGACGTTCTCTACGAGGGCGCCATTTTCAGCCTGAAACGTTTCCAGGACCAGGTAAACGAGGTGCGCGCGGGCCAGGAGTGCGGCATGCGGCTTGAAAATTTCAAGGATTTCCAGACCGGCGATACCATTGAATTTTTTGAGCTGGAAAAAGTCCCCCAGACATTGTAAGAAAGGCACAAAGTAAAAAAAGCAATCCTTCTGAAACTTTGCGCCTTCTGCCTATGTGCCTTCCAAAAAGATCATGAGTGTTGACCGCATCACCAGATTGAACGAACTCTTGAAGCGGGAGCTGGCCGACGCGTTGTTCCGCGTCATGCAGAATGAGCGCTTTGACGTTTCCTCGGCAACCATTACCCGCGTGCTTCTCGGCCGCGACCTGCGCGAGGCGCGCGTTTACGTCTCCATCCGCAACCATGAGGATGAAAGACGCGGCATGCTTTCCGCGTTGCAGCGCCGCCGGGTTGAGTTTCAGCGGCTGATCAACCGCGACCTGGTGTTGAAATACACGCCCCGCCTGAGTTTTGAGCTGGATACTTCGCTGGAGGAAGGCGACCGCGTTCTTGATATTTTGAACAAACTGGATAAGGAATGAATAAGAAAGAAGCCGGGAGCCTGAATTCGTCAGTCCGCAAGAAGAATTACCGTCTTGCGGCTGTTACCTGCGGCTTATGGATGCTGCCATGACAAATACATTCGGAACAAAACAAACTCCCGCCCCGGGGGAACCGTCGCTTGACGGAGTGCTCCTGGTTGACAAACCGGCCGGCCCCACTTCGCACGACATCGTGGACAAGATCCGGCGCCATTTCCGCCTGGCCAAGGTCGGACACGCCGGCACCCTTGACCCGCAGGCCACGGGCATGCTGGTAATTATGATCGGCCGCGCCACCAAACTGGCCAGCCGCCTGATGGCCGCCGACAAGATCTACGAAGGCACCATCCGCCTCGGGATAGCCACCGACACCCAGGACGCCGACGGCAAAATAGTGCGCGAGGCCGACCCCGGCGGGATAACCGAAGAAATGCTTCTGGCTGAAATGAAAAAACTTACCGGCGATATCCTGCAGACCCCGCCCATGGTTTCGGCCGCCAAAAAAGACGGCGTGCCGCTCTATAAGCTTGCGCGGCAGGGAAAAACGGTTGAACGCAATCCGAAGCTGGTCAGAATCCACGAATTCACCCTCCGTTCGTTCAATCCGCCGCGGGCCGAATTTTTTCTGCATTGTTCAAAGGGCGTTTACGCCCGCACCCTGTGCGCGGATATCGGCGAGGCGCTCAAATGCGGCGCCCACCTCGCGAGTTTGCGCCGGAAAGCGAACGGCGCCTTTGACATCCAGCACGCCTATTCCATGGAGCGGCTCATGGCCATGGACCGCCGGCAGCTGGCGCAGATCATGATCCCCATGAATAAAGTCATCAATTACATGCCGTAACCGCCGCCGCGTGAACAAACCGGGCCAGCCCGCAAAAACATGTATGAAACTCTGCCGCAGTCTTTCCGCCTTGCGCCGCTCAAAAAAAAACATCCGCCTGGCCGCCGGTTTTTTTGACGGCGTCCACCGCGGCCATCAGGCCGTTATCCGGCGCGTGATCCGGAAAGCGCGCGCGCGCGGCGAAACGCCGTGGATAATGACCTTTGATGTTCATCCGCTCAAACTGCTCCAGCCGCTGGCGGCGCCGCCGCTCTTAACCTCAACCGAACATAGAATCCGCCTGCTGGGGTCGTACGGAATCCGGAATTGCGTTATCCTGCCGTTCACGCGCCGCATGGCCGCAATAAAACCGGAGAATTTTATCCGGCGCCTGGTCCGGAACGCTCCCAGGCTGCGGGGCATCGCCGTCGGCAGCAACTGGACTTTCGGCAAAAGCGGGGCCGGCACGCCGGAACTGCTCAAAAAACTCGGCGCGCTCCACGATTTTGAGGTGGACGTTGTCCGCCCCGTCCGCCTCCAGCACACCGCGATTTCCAGCACGCGGATCCGGCGCGCGGTGGCGGAAGGGAAAATAGAAGAAGCCGCCGGCATGCTCGGCAGACATTTCAGCGTGGCCGGCACGGTTGTTACCGGCCGCGGCATCGGCCGCCGCCTGGGCGCGCCGACCGCCAACGTCGCCATTCACAACGAGGTTATCCCGCCCGACGGCGTCTACGCCGTCCGCGCGGCGGTCAACGGGCGGATTTACGGCGGGGCGGCGAACATAGGCGTCCGGCCGACTTTTTCACACGGCAAAGGCGCTAAGGCAAAAAGCCGGAAAACCCTTGAGGTGCATTTGTTCGGCAATCCCCCCGCCCTCCCGGGCCGCACCCTGGAAGTTTTTTTCGTCAAAAAAATCCGCGCGGAACGGCGCTTCGCGGGACCGGAAGCTTTGCGGCGGCAGATCGCCGGGGACATAAAAAAAGCCTTGAAAATACTGGCGACAAAATAATAAAAAAGTTGCTTTACAAATCAGGCGGCTTCTTTATAATGCCCGCTACCAATTAACAAAGAAATGGAAAATAAAAGCAAAAGCGAAATAAAGAAGGCTTTCCAATGTCATGAAAAGGACAGCGGCTCGGCCGGCGTCCAGGCGGCCCTGCTTTCCCATCGGATTGACAGATTGACCGAACACCTGAAAGCCAACAAGCATGACCACAACTCGCGTTACGGCCTCATCAAGATGGTAAGCACCCGCCGCAAACTTCTTGATTATCTGGCGCGAACGGATCAAGCGCGTTACCAGAATGTCATTCAGCGCCTGAAACTGCGCCGCTGATGTTAAAACAAACGGGCTGAAATTGGAAAACGGCGCGGAAATTGATTTCCGGCCGGATTCAAATTCCATGAACGCCCATATATAAACCGCGCCCTTCCGCCATAAAGCGGGTCCGTTCGGGCGTAAAAACACATAAACCTATGAAAAACACTGTTTTTGTTGAAACCGAAATAGGCGGCAAACGCCTGAAAATTGAAACCGGTCTTCTGGCCGGCCAGGCCGGCGGCGCGGTAACCGTCCAGTTGGACGAAACCATTCTCTTTTCCGCCGCAACCGCCGCCGCCGAGCCGAAGGAAGGCATTGATTATTTCCCGCTCCAGGTTGAATACCGCGAAAAGTACTACGCCGCCGGAAAATTTCCCGGCGGATTTTTCAAGCGCGAAGCGCGCCCGTCCGAAAAGGAAATTCTTACCTCGCGTTTCACCGACCGCCCGATCAGACCGCTCTTCCAGAAGGGCTTCAACAGGGAGGTCCAAATCAACAACATGCTTCTTTCCGCCGACGGGCAGAACGATCCCGATATCCTGAGCATCGTGGCCGCCAGCGCCGCCCTGGTCATTTCCGACCTGCCTTTTTACGGCCCGATCGGAGCCGTGCGCGTCGGACGCGTTGACGGAAAACTGGTATTCAACCCCACCAATGACGAACGCCAGAAAAGCGACCTGGATCTGATCTACGCGGGGCTGGCCGAACAGCCCGTGATGATAGAGGGCGACGCGCGGGAAATTTCCGAAAAGGATTTTTTCCAGGCCATGCAGGCGGCGCACGCGGAAGTAAAAAAACTGATTGATATCCAGCTTGAACTGCGGCGCAAACTCGGCCGGCCGGATAAAGCCATCGCGCCGGACGACGGCGCCGGCCAGTCCGCAATCAACAACCTGCTGGAAACAGCGCGGAACGCCGGCGGAGACAGCCTCCTGGAGGCCCTTACCGCGCTTGACAGGAAGGAACGCGCATCCCGCCTCAAGCAGGCCAAGGAAACGTTAAAAAACAGCCTGCTGGAAAAATTTCCGGAAATGACCGATGAGCAATTCCGCGCCATGCTGGAAGAACTCAGCACAGAGCTGGTCCATAAGCTCGTGCTTGAAAAACAACGCCGGCTCGACGGCAGGAACTTTGATGAAATCCGGCCGCTGGCCGGCGACGTCGCCCTGCTGCCCCGGGCGCACGGCTCGGCCCTCTTCAGCCGCGGCGAAACACAGTCCCTGGCAACCGTCACGCTCGGCAGTCAGCAGGACAGCCAGGAGCTGGACGCGATCACCGGCGGAGCGCCGGAAAAGAAATTCATGGTGCATTACAATTTCCCGCCTTACAGCACCGGCGAAGTCGGCCGGCTGGGTTTCACCGGCCGGCGCGAAATCGGACACGGCGCGCTGGCGGAACGCTCGCTGGAACAGATGATGCCCTCCGATTACGGCTATACGGTCCGGCTGGTATCGGACATCATGAGCTCCAACGGCTCAACTTCAATGGCCAGTGTCTGCGCGGGCGCGCTGGCCCTGATGGACGCTGGCGTCCCCCTGAAAAAGCCGGTGGCCGGCATATCCATCGGCCTGTTTTCGGCGGAAAACAAATCCGTGCTGGTAACCGATATCATCGGCGCCGAGGACCATTACGGCGAAATGGACTTCAAAGTCGCCGGCACGCGCGACGGCATCACCGGCTTTCAGGTTGACCTGAAAAGGCGGGGACTGCCCTGGCCGCTGGTGGAAGAGGCGCTTGAAAAGGCGCGCGCGGCCAGGATGAAAATCCTTGATTTCATGGCTTCCGTCATCGCCGAACCCCGCAAGGATTTGTCGCCTTACGCGCCCCGCGTGCACGAGGTCAAAATCAATCCCGAAAAGATCGGCGGCCTGATCGGGCCGGGCGGAAAGAACATCCGCCGCATAACCGACTTGACCGGAGCGCAGATTGACATTGACGACGACGGCACCATCCATATTTTCACCAATAACGGCGATGCGCTGGAGATGGCAATCAGGGAAATCAGCCTGGTGACGGCCGAGCCGGAAGTCGGCATTATTTATAACGGCACGGTAACGGGCATCAAGGAGTTCGGCGCTTTCGTTGAAATTTTCCCCGGCACGGACGGCCTGGTGCACATCAGCGAGCTGGCGGATTTCCGCGTGGGCCGGGTTGAGGATATATGCAAGCTGGGCGACCAGATGTGGGTCAAATGCATCGGAATTGACGACCGGGGCAAGATCAGGCTCAGCCGCCGGGAGGCGATGAAGGAAAAAGGCCTGCCGGATCCGGCCGCGCAGAAAAAATAATTTTTTACCGCAGAGACGCAGAGCGCGCAGAGAAAAATCAATTTATATTTCTGACCTTTTCAGTTTTTCTCTCCGCGTCCTCCGCGCCTCCAGCGGAGCGGGCGGTGAAACCATGGAAAATTGCGTGTTCTGTAAAATAATCCGCGGCGAATTGCCTTGTTCCAGGGTCTACGAAGACGACGAAGCGATCGCCTTCATGGATATCGGACCGATCGTCAAGGGACATATCCTCGTTGTCCCTAAAAGCCACTACGCCCATTTGCTGGAAACGCCCCCTGATGTTCTGAAACACCTGATCGTAACCGCGCAAAAAATCGCCGGCGCCCAGAAACGCGCCTTGCGCGCCGACGGCATCAACATCATGCAGTCCAACTGCCAGGCGGCCGGGCAGGTCGTGAACCACATCCATTTCCACGTCATCCCCCGCTTCAACGCCGACGGCCATCACTGGAACTGGAAACCGCGGCCCTACGCGGACAACAAGGAAATGCAGGCATTGGCCGAGAAGATCGGCGCGGAACTGAAGGCACATAGTAAAAATTAAGAATGAATACAAGAGAAATAGCATTCGGCAATTTCATCCATTTGCGTCTTTTTGTCTTTGCTCTTCCTTTGTGCCTTCTGCCCATGTGCCTTTGCGCCTGGTTTCAACCATGAAAAAAATCGGTTTCAGCGAAGCGGTATTTCAGATTTTCCAGGAAGACAAGCGCTACCACGCCGAGGCTTATTTTTTTGTCCGCGAAGCGCTTGACTTCGCATCCAAAATTGTTAAAAAGCCGGACAGGGGGCCGCAAAAACACCTTGTCGCCGCCGAATTGCTGGAAGGCATCCGCCAGTACGCCCTCCGGGAATACGGCCCCATGGCCATAACGGTGCTGGATTTCTGGGGCATCCGGCGATGCTCCGATTTCGGCCAAATCGTGTTCAACCTGGTCAATAAAAACATTCTCCGCAGGACGGAAGGCGACTCCATTCACGACTTTGACAACGGCTATGATTTTGAAACCGTGTTTTGCGCGCCTTATCAACCGGCCTGCAAACGCAAGGCGGCCAAAGCGCAACAGAGTCTTCGCCGCCCGCTGCGCTAGAGGCGCGGAGATCAGGAGAAAGATGTTTTTGAATGTTCAGAAAAAAACAAAAAGTGATTTACCTCTGCGATCTCTGCGCCTCTGCGGTAAAAAAAAGCTTTGCTCTTTTTGCTTTCGGAATAATTTTGCTTTCGCCGTGCCTTTCAGCAAAAGCCGATGGCAATCCAGTTAATCAGCGGATTGAACGACTCTCCGCCGGCGTCCGGCGCCACCAGCTGGATAACGGCCTGGCGTGCATAATCAAGGAGGATTTTTCCGCCCCCCTGGTATCAATTCAAATCTGGGTCGGCGCCGGTTCGGCCCAGGAAGGCGACTTGCTCGGCGGCGGCCTTTCCCACCTGATTGAACATATGATTTTCAAGGGCACCGCCAGGCGCAAACCCGCGGATATTTCCCGGGAAATTGACGACGCCGGCGGAACAATCAATGCCTATACTTCCATTGACCGGACGGTTTTCTGGGTCGTCATGCCTTCTGAAAGCTGGCGGACCGGACTGGACGTGCTGGCCGACGCCGTCTTGAACGCATCTTTCCCGGAAAATGAATGGCGGCGCGAAAAGGAAGTCGTCCGGCGCGAAATGGCCATGGGCAACGACGACCCCGGCCGGGCGCTTTCAAAGCTTTTATTTCAAACCGCCTACCACGCGCATCCTTACCGTTTTCCGGTAATCGGCCTGGAGCCCGTATTCAACACCCTGACCCGCGACGATCTGGTTGCGTTTTTCCGGCGCCATTATACCCCCGACAACATGATTGTTGCCGTCGCGGGAAACATCGCGGCGGACGAGGTCCGCGCCGAGATTGAAAATCTTTTTTCCGGAGCCGGGCGGCGCACGCGGCCGCCGGCCGCTCAGGGCGCGGAGCCCATCCAGGCCGGCCAGCGCACGGCCCGTAAAACCGGAAAATACAACATTGCCCGCCTGGCTTGCGCCTGGCATACGGTCAACCTGAGCCATCCCGACGCCCCCGCGCTGGACGTCCTCGCGGTAATTGCCGGCGGGGGGAAAAGCTCGCGGCTGGAACGGCAAATCAAGGAAAACAAAAAAATTGCCTTTAATATCGCGGCCTGGTCGTGGACGCCGAAGGATCCCGGGCTTTTCGGAATTAACGCCGATTTTGATCCGGCCAAGGAGGAGGAACTTCTCAAGGCCATTGAGGAGGAAGTCGCCGGCTGGCGGGCCAACACCTTCACCGCAGCCGAAGTGGAAAAGGCGCGTAATAAAATCGCCGCCGATACCTTCCTGGCATTCCAGACAGTCGGCGGCCAGGCCGATACTTTCGCCTCGGGCGAGTTCTACGCCGGCACGCCGCTTTATTTTGACATTTATCTCAAGCGCCTGGACGCGGTAACCCCGGCCGCGCTGAAGGAGGCGGCCGGCAAATATCTCGTTGAAAACAACCGGACCATTGCCGTTCTGTCGCCCGTTATTACAAATGCCGCCGCGGAAAAAAGCGAAACGGAAATTAAGGCGGAAATAAATATTGTTAAAAAAACATTTCCAAACGGCCTGACATTCCTGGCGCGGGAAGACAACCGCCTGCCTTTCGTCCATATCTGCGCCGCATCGTTGGGGGGACTGCTCCTGGAAAACGAACAAAACAGCGGCATCACCTGCCTGACGGCGGAAATGCTGACGCGCGGAACCGCGCTCCGTTCCCGGGACCAGATCTCCGCCGCCGCGGAAAACACGGGCGGGGCGCTCGCCCCCTTTTCCGGCATGAACGCCTGCGGCCTGCAGGCGCGCTGTTTCGCCAAAGATGTTGAGCTTTTCATGGATATTCTTGCGGATTGTTTTCTCCGGCCGGATTTTCCGGACGCGGAAATTAACAAATGCAAGGCGGTCCAGATTGCCGGGATTGAACAACAGCGCGAATCGCCCATGTTCCTGGCGCAGGAGGCCATGCGCCGGGCGCTCTTCGCGGGGCACCCTTACCGCCTGAACGCGGAGGGAACGCCGGAAAGCGTCACGGCCCTTGCCCGCGAAGATTTGCGCGGCCTGCACAAAATAATCGCCGCGGGCGGCAACACCGTCATTGCCGTTTTCGGCGATATATCCGCGGAGAAAGCGGAAAAACTGGCGGAAAAATATTTCGGCGAAATGCCCGCCGGCCCGCGGCAGGACCGGCCGACGCCGGGCGACGTTGCAACCGGAACGCGTTCCGGTAAAAAAATTGATCTGGCCGCGCCGCGCGAACAGACAATCATACTGGCCGGCCTGCCCGGCCTTGCCCTGGTTGACGGACGTATGGATGCGCTTAACATCATCCTGCAGGCCTTAAACGGGCTTTCTTCCGACCTGATGATCAGGGTGCGCGATCAAAAAGGACTGGCTTATTACACGGGCGCGTATCAACGGGCGGGACTGGCCGGCGGCCTCATGGCGGTTTATTCCGGCACGCGCGTTGAAGAGGCCGAAAGAGTGCGCGCAATGATTGCAACGGAAATCAACCGGATCGGCGAAAAGGGAATCCGCGCCGGGGAATTTGAGCGCGCCCGGCTGCAGATCGTTATGAAAGGACGCCAAAAACAACAGGACAACGGCGCCCTCGCGCGGGAGTGCGCGCTTAACGAGCTTTACGGACTGGGATACAACCACGGAATTGAAACCGAAAAACGGCTCGCGGAACTGACTCCGGCCGACGTGCGCAAAACGGCGGCGGAAATTCTATGCGCGGAGAAGATGGTTGTAGTAACGGTGAAACCGGAAAAGTGATTAAAGTTCACGGTTCACGGTTCACAGTTGGAAGATTATGAAGATTGAACGGTTTGAAG